>JAGLDH010000156.1 GCA_023145835.1 Methylococcales bacterium | reverse complement strand
ATCGGTAAAAAATTTTAGCTGCCCTCGCATGCTAGCGCATACGTCGGATTAACAAATTTACGTCCTCCGATAGCTGCTAACGATCTTTCAAACTCTTGTTGTTTATCAATGGGCTGATTAAATAATTTCATTCAATACGCTTTCCAATACAAATTTTCTTTTACGGAGGATGGTTCTAAATTATGTAGTAATTTTTTCCTTTGCATTTCGTACACTGATGTAAAAGCGGCTCCTTTTGTCTCTTCTGCACTCACTATTGTGGTTGAACTTAATCCAATAATAAAAGTTAAGAAAAGTATGACTACAGCTGATTTTTGTATCAGTAAATTGACTGTAAATGAATATATATAAAACATGGTATTTATCCTTTTGTTGTTGTCTCGAACAAAGAAGGCTGTGGCCTTTTTTAGTATTTCATGTCCCTTTTGGCTCGCTAGTGTGCTTCTCCAAGCTCTGTATCTTCAGCTATTCTGGGGTTAGGGTAATCTAAACGCTGTTCTGTGGTGAAGGTTGTTTTAGGTTTTGGTGTGTTTATTTTAGTTATTTTGTTTTTCTAATTTTGGTTGGAATATAAGCTATCAGTCTTTCCAAGATTATTAGACCATTACACTTCCTGAATTCAAAAATTAGCAATGGCGTGCTGGAGCCTTAACTACGCATCATAAATACATGTATAAAACATGTATCGTATATCGAAAATAGCTTGTGTACTTTAAATCTATCAACCACAAGCAGGTTGATTTACCCCTTGTGATTGATCATAAAATTGTTCTCTCGTATTTTTTTAAAAATAAATTAATTTGCAACTTATACTCAGTGATATTAGGTAACAACTTAACTCATGTGCTTAATATTTTTATTCTGATCTTTTTAGAGACTATTGTATTTATTCTGTCCAAGTATTAACTCTATAGCTCTTACGAGACATTGGTAATATCCACATCTGATATATTGAAGTCCCCCAAGTAGTTATAGAACATAGGTTATAGCCAATACCTGAGATAATTGTCATCCAAGCAAAGCTGGGGTCTAACTTAGTTAGCCACCAGGAAAAAACATCCACTGTTAAAAAAAAGAAGGGTAGAAAAATAATCATTATTTTAAACCATTGCTTAAAACCTACTGCTAAACTAAAAATAAGGCCGTTAAAGAAAAAAATAAATGAAATGGCAAAAATATGAATATGAGATACTCGCGTTAATGAAGTTGTCGAAGCGCCTTCATCTATTTGAGCAACATTTTTAACCCCTTCATATTGAGTAAAATCGGGTATGCCCGGAATCATGCTGTGACAGGAAACACAATTAGTATAAAAAATATTTTTAATCTGGCTTTCCCATTGTTCTTCCGAGGCTCCAGCCCTTACCCATTTAATAATTTTCAACTTATCCGCAGAAGATGCTTTATCTCGCATAGACCCATTAAGCTTAGTTTCAATTTTACTGTTAGCTGGATCGCCATGATAGCTGAAAACAATATCATCAACAGATAAGCCTAGCTTTCCATCAGCCATACCATGAGTCACTAGAATTTGGGCGCTGGCTAATATTGCACCTAACCCAATAGTCAGTAAATAACCGGTAAAAAGGCTTTTAACCGTTAAATTTAAACTGGGCAAGTTTAACCAAGCTCCATTGGATAGATCATAATTCTGGTCTTTTCTCATTATATTTATCTTTAGACATTTAGGTAATTACACCTAAGAAACCACTGATCAAGTCCAATTATTTTTAGCTTGTTAAAACAGCCGATATTTCCCACGAAGATCGGTGCAATAGAATGACTATTACATCTCACTCCGTGGGAAATAGCGACAGTTTTTTCTGCGCTAAATTCTAACCAACTTAATCAGAGGTTCCCTAAGAAGATCCCCCTTGTTTTTCATTAATCTACATTTCAACAGCTACATTGGATATGTGCACCCTTTGTGAACCTTGATTGCTAATAACAATCCCACATTAGCTGATAGAAACTTCCGCTAAATATTCTAATGTGGGATCTACAGAGGTACTACATTGTAGTATGATTTCCTAATGGTAGGATAGTTCAGTCCGAATATTAGAACTTAATTTTCCATCAGAAATAGATAGATCTGAGTCTGGTTTAACCCGTTTAATATTCTCCGAAGACTTTGCTTCCATCTTGGCTGGATCGATGTGTTTCTCATAAAACCTTCTTACATCATCCCCATTAGAAATTTTCTTACCTTTAGCTGCTACGTTTTCGCGTGATAAATAAAACCAGACATCTTTTGGTAAGGCACCTTCTAAAACCTCACCTCGTTGAGATTTCTCAAAGTTAGATTTGAATGGTTCACTCTGCACATAGTCCACAATTTTATCAATTTCAGCACTCGTGAGTGTTCCTCCTACAGCATCATTGTTACCCATTCCCCAAGGTGGCATAAAGCCATTAAATATTCCGCTAGAGGCAATAGCTGCCATGACTGCATGAGGTGAATCACTCATTTTATCAAGAGGAAGTCCGTCCATCCCTTCCCCATGCTGCCCGTGACATTGCATGCAGTTAGCCTCATATATTTCCTGTCCAGATAGATTTAATGTCGTTCCTAAACCAACCTTGATGGGTTTACTCGGCTGCAATGGAATTGTAGTACCATCTTCTCTTGTCATCGGGTTTCTCTCTACCAATTCTGGCACCTTTTGGTTTGTGAGAGGCAAAAGAATTTCTTGTAGTGAATTAGCTTGATATTGATAGGTTGACCTTACTGTATTACGTTGATTTGGGTTATGAATATCCCCCGAGTAATCAGCAAAAGACTCATTGGTAGATCCACCTAAGTTGATCACAACCTTACCTGCTATTACTGGTGCTATTCCATATTTTCCATCGGCTTTACTTGCTGCAGGAATGCCATCACCATCATCATCACCTGTAATAAATCCCGTATAAATTTCACCTGTTCGATTTGTTTCTGATTGTATCGCACCACTTTGATTAACTGTTTGTACCCACCACCGAGTCACTCTTTCTAATTGAGCATCAGCCAAATAAGTAGGGGTAGCAAAAATCATTTCTCGCATCCCTGCAAGTGTGATACCGATATCATAAGGGGTAATAACAACGGTATCATCACTTTTTCGGCTTCGATAAACTCCCTGTTTTTCAACCCAATAACTCTGATTTAACAGATTAAAGGTTTTGCGGGCAGCACTTAGAAATACAGGATCTTTAGTCGTAAAATAACCCGCTAATAAGGCACGAATTCCAGCCCATTGAGAAGCACTTAAATCGTTCTTTCCTATCGTGTTACCATTCGAAACTTTGTAAGCCTCGTAGAATGATCCATCCGCTTGCTGTACTTTTAATAAGAAGCGAGCATTTTTTTCCAACAAAGCACGGGCACTTTCTGCAACCTTTGGGTATTTATCTATAGCATCCCAGCTTTGCTCCATATCACGAAGTGCAACCATCATCATTGTCATATCACGCATGCTGACACTCTCTCCGGTGCCCTCTTCAGGCGTCCACTGAGACACAAAAACACCCTCTACAGTATGCATAGCTTGAACATTTTTTAGTACCGTATTTGCCATAGCTTCGGCAACTTCACCCGAGCTACGTTCTATCAACCCGCCATCGACGGGTGGATTATCAGTAAAAGCATCAGAACGACGATGTGCTGTGGTTGCATAAGCCGTGGTTCCCCATATCCAGGATGCTTGATCCCAAAGTTGACTGGAATTATCTTCCAGATCTAAAGACCAGTTCCGTTCAGGTAAATCACCTACCCAAAAGATGTTGGGTTCAACTTTATGTGGAATATAACGTAAACCTTGTGCTGGATCGTAAGTAGTAGGGTTAATTCCTAGCAGTTTTTTACCATCGGTAAACATGGTTGATTTAACCGCTAATATTGCATTAAATGCCCCCATAGAAAGTCCCCAGCCACGCATACCTTCTTCAGCATCATTACCTAGCATAGAAACTTTTACACCTTTAGAAATTTCTGATTCTTCTTCATGATTACTATGAAAAAAAAGATCAGCCCATTGCGCCCGACGTTTGATAAATTGAGCTATCCCTCCCATATCAAAAGTGGTATCCATTTTGTCATGATCAAATCGTTGAGGATGATCATTAAAATAGGCATTAGGTTGCCCCCAGCCACCTTTTTTTCCACTCATAACATCTTCAAAACTATCTGAATTATCTAGTTCACCGGTAAAGTGAGGATCTACGGATTGATATTGTAGGTAAGTCAATTGAAGGTCTTCAAACACTCTGGGGAAACCAGTACGCTGGTAAACCAATGGCAAATAAAACCCCAACAATATATCTTTGTTTGAAAACTTTCGCTCAGATCGATCACGTCTATATTTGTTATACGCAGAATGGCGTTGTGATTGCATTGTCCAATAAGGTCCATGCAGCATATGAATACCCGCATGCCCCCTACCCCCCACAAAATCAAGAAGATAGCGTGCATAAAAATACATTTCTCTTGCAGTCACCCACTGAAAAGCTCTTTTATAAGCGATAGGATAAGCGCCTTTAACGAAATCGTTATACCCTTCCATACCAAATTTAAAACTTTCGTTGGCCATAAAAGTAGCATCATTGGTATAAAACCGACGATCCACAATCTTACTTTCTATGGGTGAACGGTATAGACTTAAATCAGGTTGTGTTACGCCTCCTTTAAGATTCAGCACTCGACCATCAGGTGTATAAAGTAGGTTTTTTGCTGAGGCATTTGTTGATATAAGCATCACACTTACTAATACAGATAAGAACCAATAGTGATGGTTTTGTTTGTTAATCATAATATTTTTCCTCGAACGAAATAAAACTAGAACGTATATTCCAATGCAGCTCGAACTACCCAGTTAGGCGCTGGCCCCAGATATGGATCTACGACGCGAAATAGTCCAGACAGCGTCATTCGGTACTGAGGGTCAGGGCTAAAAATTAGAGAGGGTGCAATCATGCCAGTGAATCCAGCAGAAAAAGAAGGTCGATTTGCTACGTCGAAAATAAAAACATCATCACCTGCTTGTGCACATCCTCCCACTGAATTCACAATATCCGTAGCATCACAGGTGTGAATTTCCGGTTCAGGAATTTTTCCATCATAAGAATCACTTTGATGATAAAAACCGACAAAAGATAAATCGACGGCTAAGAAATCTCCATAAACGGGTTTAACCAAAGAGGCAAAAAAAGTGGTTGTATCACCAAAATCGACTCCGTCATGTTTAGAAACAAATCGATGGTTGAAACCAAGGTGAGCAGCACCACGTCCTAATAAACTTGCCGAATCAAATTGACGCGTTAAAAATGCGCCCAACATAAAGCTTGTGGTTCCTGTACCTGCTTGTAATGTGGAGGGTAAGCGACCATCACCAGAAAACCGACCAAAGACTCCATTATTAAAAGGAAAGTCACCCACAAAGGCATTATCAGCATTTGCGCCGCCTGGTGCAAAAGAAAGAGGCCCTGCTGCCGGTGCACCAAAAGCACCACCCAATCCATCTGCAGGACCATCACATAACTCCCGATGTCCAGCATTAAAATTATGGAAAAAACAACGGCCATCACCCCAAGTTCCATTTTTTACATTCGCTTTTTGAACCGCATCAAAACCTTGAGCTGCAACCAAGTTGGGTGGTTGAGGTCTACTTGCTGTGATTCTACCATTACTACCAAAACTATCATTATGACTACCGGTTGGTACAAAGACTGCTCCTACAACTGCTAAACCAAAAGGACTATTCCCCTGATCCAAAAGCTTTTTCTTTAGGAAAATACCAACATCACCAATACTTTGAGAACTTCCCGCATTTTCTAACCCGATAAACTGTTGACCGTTGGGGTGGACTGCCCCATTGGTTTTAGTATCAAAATAAGGAATGTTAACTCTTAGCGTAAATCCATGTAAGTACTTTTTATTTAGATCAAAACCGTAGAAAAGATCAAAATCTGTCAAGTGACGATTGACAGTAAAATCACCAAAAGTAGCCTTATTTATGTCACCATTTTTAAAGAAATCCCTATCCCCTTTTATTTCTGTATATCGATGAGAAAGTGAAACACTAAATACATTGGGCGGAAGAACAAAGGCATGCTGAGTAAATGCAGGTCGAAGCAATGGTGGAATAAATGTTTTAATCTGGGTTTTAATTTCTTTACGTTCAAAACTTTCAAAATCATCCCCACCATATTTACCACTAGATGTTCCCAGAGTCATAAAACGATCAACGGCTTTTGATTCTTTTTCATCAGCCTGTACAGATCCAGCCATGATTAAAAAACTAAAAACCCCGGTACAAAACATAATTGGAATTTTGGCTAACCCCAATACAATACTTTTTTTGTATTGCTCTAAAATAAATATGACAAAAAATGTACCAACCACAGAAATATATAGCATAACCATACAACTCTCCCCCATTAAAAATATAAAAGTAAATACAAATGATAATTAACAGCATAGATTTCTTTATTTCTAAACTTTCAAAAGATATGATTGAATAGACTGCTAATCACAGACATTAAAGGTTAGCGAAATTTCTGCTCTGTTTTTTTCTTTCAGAATTTATTGAATAACACTGAATCAACTTTCAGATAGTTTGAGGAAATAAAATTGTAAAATTGGTCACTTTATTTCATCAGACCACTTTAAATACTTAGTTAATACTCTGGTGGTGTATTCTCAAAACAATGAGCTAAAACATTGATTTGTCGTTAAGAATCAATAAACCTTACAAATAAATTTTATTCGAACCTATTTGGGCATTTCTATTTAGAATCCTTTGATTAAATTTTATAATTAAGAAGTTCCTTAGATAAAACCAAGAGATCTTAATCTAGTGAGAATACTGTAATAAATTTATTTTTTCATCATTTCAAAGCTGAACGATTCCATAAATAACGAAGTAGCAGAAAAAAACCAAGATCTGTAACCATCTAATATGTAAGAGTTTATATTCAAAAAAGAAGACGCATATTATTTGAGCATATAACACCTGTTGAATATGAAGTGAAAATAGCTTAGATTAAGTACGGTTTAGCAAAAAATATACATATCAGGGAAAGTTCCCTGTTCATTTTCAAAGGGCTTTTTATATCAAAATTTAGTTTACTGGCATAGTTCATTGAACATCTACTGCCACCAACTCAATTTTATGTTAGATGTTTATAGCGTCCAACATCTAACTTACAATTACTTTACTGGACGTGGAGAATGGTAATGAAAAATATAAGATTATTAGCTTTTTTAGCAGTTTTTCCTAGCATACTTTCGGCAGCCACACTATTTCAAGAGGATTTTGAAAACGGCTTATCCTTTGATAATTGGGTCGGTAAAGATACTGGACCTCATAATGGAGTTATTGTTCCTGATCCAATAGAGAAAGATTCTGCATTAAGTTTTAATGCCTTAACTATATCCGGAGATATGTTTAGTAAAGAGGTTTCAAATCCTTCAGGAAAATATACTTTATCCTTTGATTATCTAGGAAAAAAAGAAACAGGTAGTGTTGCTGATAATTTCGGAGGATTCATTGGATACAGTCTTGACACTCCAGGAAAACATGTTTGGTTAGCAGGTACAAAAAGTGATTATCCTGATATAAAATCTCATCTTCTAGATACAGGAACATGGCAACATGTAACAATATCATTCACAGGTGAGACTAATATACGCATTATGCTTGAAGATGCTCTAGGTGTTTTTGGAGATGCATATTTTGATAATATTTTACTTACTGATGATGCTGGAACAGAAAGTACTTGTCCTACTAATTCACAGGCAAAGGTATCATCATCTAATTTAGACATTCATTTGCCATCAATAATTCATCAATCACCTTTAGGTGACCAAAATCTTAAAGTTGATTTAGAATACAAAGGTAAAGATTCCAAAGGACAGCATATTTGGGGATTAAAAAGTTTTAGTGTTAATAAATAATAAAACCACATAATTATTGTGACATGGTATCAAATAGTCATTATTTAGAATAATAGCTATTTGATACCATGTCACAATAATCAGTTCGCCAAGTGGCGAATCATTAGGCTCCAATCACTTTACGAATAAAAGCCACTTCTTCAATTTCCGGTTAAGGTTCTTCGAAAAGACTCGCCCTTTCCTATCGCTAACGCGCAACGATCAGAAAAATTCTCTTTGCTAATTATAAACAATCAATCCATCCGAGATTAATAGCGAATATAAGGTTAAATTATAATACAAAACGTTTCTAACTTTATCTGCTACTTTTATTAAACATTAGAAATATCTTATAACTTATTTTTAATTAATAAAATTTAATATTTTTGCCCTTTCGTTGATAACAGCTAGAAAATATTTTTACTGGTATTTTATTGAATCTTAATGCTATTATCACACTTTTATGATGGAAATACTTTTACAGCCTCTGTCACAAACCCCCTACCTGTTAAGATATTAAGTCATGTGGGAATTAAATTTAAATCAATTTTTTGACAATAACTTATGGAGTAAACTATTAATGAAAATATTTTTTTTAGTAGGTGTTTTTTTCGCTATAACAAGTAATATTTCAGCAAACAGTGTTATCCTTGATTCAGTTGAAGATTTTTCAAATACACAAAGATTAAATGGTTGGTCATATGGCTATTATGATGGGGATGTACCTAATGCATATTCTCCAGATGACTTTGAAGAGTTAACTAAGTTTATTGGAAATAAATGGACACTCCAAACAGGTTCTGGAGGTTTTTGGACAGAAATATCCAATATAGATTTTCACCCTAACGGTATGAGCACCGGTGAGGGGAGACAACGAGTAGAACACTGGGCTGTTAGACGATGGATTAGTGATTCATCAGGAACATTATCTTTGAGCGGTAAAATATTTAAAAATAATTTCACCGCAGGAAATGGAGTCGTTGCTCATATCTTCGTTAATGGTAAAGAGGAATTTTCTCAATTTATTTCTGCCCAAGATAAAGTTGGGATAGATTACTCATTTAACGTTAACGTTAAAATTGGAACCCAAATCGATTTTGCTATTGATCCGTTTAAATCTCAAGATTCATATGATGGGACTACTTTTACAGCCAAAGGAAGTTTGCTAGATTGTTGGGCAACCTACAAAGATAGTACTTTGCAAATCCCTTGCGTAAAAGTAAAAAATGCCTTTGGACAAGAGTCTATTTACAAAGTTGCCATGCAATACAAATCATTCACACAACCAATGAATTTTGTATTAACTTCAGCGGAACTGATAACAGCGAGAGGAAATTTGCTAAATAATCAATCAATTAAAGATTGTTGGGCTACATATACAAAGGGTTCTTTGCACATTCCTTGTGTAAGAGTAATAAACCCATTAGGACAATCTAAGTATGATGTTAATATGCAGTTCAAACCTTTATCAAAACCTATGAACTTTGAACTAACTGGAAACAAACAGAAATAATTTATAACAATAAAGTGCATGTAGGCAGATATAATCAATATTTTTAGCTATATTCCACGCAGTCTGAGTTTCTGAATTTGAGAAAAACTAAGGATGTAATTTATTTTGTGTAACTGCTTATTATTAATCTCTAATATGAGAGAATGAATAGTTATAAGTGAAAAGAAAAAAACCTTGGTAATTATACTCAAATGCTTGCTAAAGTGATGGTTGAAGCCGTATTAAATATTGAGGTTGATGAATACTCAAGCTACAACAGGCATGATACGCTTGAAACTACGACTAGTCACAATAAGCTTTTCCTCCAAACAAAAGACGGTCAGTGTGAATTTAATATTCCACATAATCGTCTCGGTTGATTTTAATATAATGGTCAAGTTAAACAATTGGAAATTCCAAGTAGCTGTTTAATCGTTTGGATCAAAAACCATGGGTTAGTTATATTATTTAGGACAAAGCTGTATCAAAAGAAGGCGTTATCTTTTAAAATATTAAATAAAGAGGATTGTGATAATAAGCTTTCTGATTTAATAAATATTGCTAAAAAGCAATTTTTTAAACAAATTAATAAACAAAAAAACCTGATTTTAGGGTAGTAATATAATAGCTATTTAAACTCTTTTATTAATTTGAAAATACTGGGTAGCTATAGTCTCAGTAGAGCAGTCAATGTGAAATAGGTTCAGTTGAAAAGATAAAGTCGTCGAAATCGATCGTCTCATCTCGGGTTGGTGCCCATCCACTACCCGACCCTCCGAAGAACGTGCTAAAGTAGAAACCATCGATAGCGAAACTATCCACATGACGGTATCGCATATTGTGTTTGTTAAGTACTAATTTGCCATTGTACCAGCCTTGAAGAATACCATCTTTATTACCAGGTGTGTTCATCACAATGTGGTGTTCAACTTGTATCCATTCACCCGCTGGAAATAGTTTTTTTTCACTCCCCCCCCAGCTATAGTCGTCTCCGTAGTTTCCTTGCATATCGGCATGATATACGTAAAAAACAGCAGCTGTTTTTTTACGCCACATCATACGAGCACTCCAGCCATTATAACCATTAGACGGATTTCCACCCGTATTACCTTCACCACCAATCAGGCCAGGTAATTTACCACCTTTTACTGGATTAAATCCATTAGAAAACCGTAGTTTATATGAAATATAGAGTTCGTTGTAGGTAATTCCAAACGCGCTCATTAAGTCAACCTTCCACTGGGCACCACCTTCGTCTGGCCCAACACCACCTTTAGGGTAGTCAACACGAAGAAATTGGTTTTCATTTTCTTTTACTACATTTACTCGACCATTTGGATTAGCCCAAAGCACACCAAGCCAATCGCGTTTGATATCAGTATCGTTATATTCTCCAAGTGAATTAGTTGAGAAGTTAAGGTGAAAGAAGCCTGTTTCTGTATTTTCTGATTCAGTACCGGGGAATAAAATTTCAGGTGCATTAGCACTATTCGCAGTCTCGAGTGCAACCATCCATATCCCTTTCCAAGGGGAAACTTTTGTTCCCTTTAAGGATACATATGCTGTACCATTGTAGTACCACCCTTGGTTTTCCACAAAACCTGCTGTTTGCATTCCTCCCAAAGTACACCCCTGATCACCACCACAGGCATTATTGCTTGTTGCCACCTTTCCTCTAAGCGCAGACCAGCTAAAGGAATATTGGAATGGGTTAGCTACTAACTGCCATTGATTAGTGTTATTACTAATCATATTTTTTTCAAAACATGTGGGTCTCTTACATTGTGTTGAACCTATTGGATTTATGGGTCGACTGCCAGTGGGCAAATCCAATGATGCTTGTTCTGAAACACTAATAATCCAGTAACCTGTTCCTACTTGTAGAATACCTTGTAGGCCAATATCTTCATATTTATTCGAATTTGGATTATAACCAAAGAGCACCCAGTCGGAACCATAGCTACCATTGATGTCATCAGCAAAAATAGCCTCAACAGTATTTACACCAGGGGGTGCTTCACATGGAATACCGATTAACTGCCACTGATTAGCCTTTAAAAGACTCGTTACACTACAGTCATCGCTGATATTTGAATCAGCAGCGTAAAGACTATTGACAACTAGCAATAAACTTAAGCAACTCGCAATAAATAGCCTCACCATTTAAATTCCTTGTGATTGAATATTCATATAATATTTTATAGATATGGATTTAAGTAAAAGAGTCTTCCGCTATCTTTGCCTAAACGTGTTATTCCTATTTACCTCTTGTCATTCTGTCCTACAGTGTTCATCGTTCCAAGTGCTGTTTCATCTATGAAATTAATACGTACCTTATAATTTTTAGGACTCAGACTCGAATAATTTATTTAATAGCCAACAAACAGAATTTTTACTCATTTAGCTTTTCATTTTTTTAGACATATTCGGAGGCATTCATTTTCCCTATACAGAATGAGGTATTGGGTCAAATTTATACCTAGCAACATAGATTAAGTTTGTTTCCTGAAAATAACCATTGTCTATCTATCTCAGCCCTTTCAGAGAATAGCTAAACATATCTGAAGATTAACTCAGGCTAAAATCTAAGATTTACCTACAAAAAGGTTGCTTTCCTTTTTTAACTTATTAATAACTGTTTTTTTATTGATTTTAAGTACCCGAGCTATCTCTCTAATTCAACTCCCATTAATAGTCATTTCAACTATTCTCTCAGTCATTCCATATTCACAAGCATGGTAGTTATAATCAAACATGAATATTTTTGTTTTACAGTCTGAATTACGATAATACGACTGTTGCTTACCACTACCATTCGTACCAGATTTGATGATTTTTATATTATTGTATTAGGACAGCTTATGTCTTAATAATAGGTCATGAAATCAAATAATCAAGCACGCCATTACTCACTTTTTGGATTCAGGGAACGTCTTGTCCCCAGAATGCAAAAAATGGGCAGCTAATAGGTAAGCCCCTGTTCGTTCTGCGTAGACCTCAACTCCGCACAAAAGTCACTCCGTTAAGCCTCCCTCAATGACTTGACGGCTCTATCGGTAAAAAATTTTAGCCGTACTATTTTAATTTGGCTTTAGCTTATTTTCAGCATTTTATAAAAATTACTGAATATCTAAATTAGGTTATCAACTAAAAATTTTTTTCTGATCTATGGTTTTAAAATTAACAAAATAAATGAATTTCTTGTTAATCACGTTTAACAACAATAAACCTCCCGTTTTGCGTTAAACTTACTTAAGATAATATTATTTTTTTAAATTGATACTTAGAACTTTAATTATTCGTGATAACTTATTAATGTACAAAGTCATATACATATGAATTTTTGGGAAACAAAAAAGCTGTCAGAAATGACAACTAAAGAATGGGAATCACTCTGTGATGGTTGTGGGAAATGCTGCTTAAATAAATTAGAGGACGAAGACAGTGGAGAAATATTTTTTACTAGCGTTGTTTGTGATTTAATTGATTTAGATAGTTGTCGCTGCTCTCGTTATTTAGAACGCACAACTCTCGTTCCTGAATGCTTAGACTTAAAGCAACATGAATTTTCTGAATATAATTGGTTACCAGCAACATGCGCCTACCGATTATTAACAGATGGGCAACCTCTCCCTGACTGGCATCCATTAATTTCTGAAACAGAAAAAAGTGTAAAAGAGGCAGGGGTATCTATTTGCAGTTATGCAATGAAAGAGTCTGATGTTAATGCAGTCGAAGACCATATCATCGAGTGGTTGGATTAAACTTAATCTATCTATCCTGCAGGAATTATGAGTATTTGTCCTGTTTTTATTCTAGTGCCACCACTCAATGAATTAGCCGTTTTTAAAGATCTCATACTAACACCATAGTGGTTTGCAATTTCTGATAATGTATCTCCACGAGAAATAGTATGCTTTTTATTAGTTTTTAATTTACGCCCCTTTTGCTTGGCCGAAGCAACATAACGAGCATTAGATTTAGATTTCATGGAAAAATGAGTATCTCGGGGAGCATTCTCATTAAAATACCCAACAATACCTTTAAAAATAGCCTTAGCCATTTTTAATTGATGCCGCTGGCTTTTTAACTTCTTTTCTTCACTAGGGTTAGAAATAAATGCCGTTTCAACCAAAATAGAGGGAATATCTGGAGACTTTAACACCATAAAACCAGCTTTTTGAATGCTATCACCATGTAAATGACCAATATTTTTAAACTGATCTAAAACTTTTTTTGCCGCATTACGGCTCGCATCTTTAGTCGCTTTTTGTGATAAATCATACAATAAGTCTGCAACCATTTTTTCTTTATCTGCTAATCTTACTCCACCCACCAAATCAGCAGAATTTTCATGTTGGGCTAACCATCTTGCTTCTTCACTTGATGCTCCATCTCTAGACAGAGTAAAAACAGAGGCTCCTTTTGCATTAGAATTTCCAAAAGAATCTGCATGAATAGAAACGAAAAAATCTGCATTTTTAGAGCGAGCAATCTCCATGCGTCTTCGTAAATCAATAAATTGATCCCCTTCCCTAACCATAATAGCTTTCATCCCTCTCTTCTTATTAACGAGAATAGCAAGTTTTTTAGCTATTTTTAAGACTACTTTTTTTTCTTGAGTCCCATGCTTTCCTATAGCTCCAGAATCTTTTCCACCATGCCCAGGATCAATAGCAATAACAACATCTCTCACGGGTCTTCTTGCAATTTTTTTAGTCTTCTTTTTCCTTTTCTTTTTTAGTACTGAGGTAGGTCGACCTTTTTTGTTTTTTGCTAATAAATCAAGCACCAACCGGTGCCCTTTTTTCTTTGTTGGCTTTAGGGTATAAGATTTGGATGATACTCTTTCTTTTAAATCAAGAACAACTCTTAAGTTTTTTTTATTACGAGCAGAACTACGTAACCTTTTAAATAATGGATGATCAGCAGGTGGTTGTATCAATTTTTTTGATAATTTAGTATTTTTAAAATCAATAACGACACGCTCAGGTTTATTTAATCGTAGAATTTTATAATGTACGGCAGAGGAAACATCAAATATAAGACGTGACTTATTAGGAGCAGTCCAATAACGTAAAGAATCAACATGCACAGGTTTTGCTTGTACTACTAATGAAAGTAACACTAAAAAACATATACTTATAAATTTCCACAACCTAAACATAAAAAACTAATCCAAAAAAACAATAACCTTAAAGAAATTATAGCATTCTACTGCTGTTTTTCCAGTTTAGAAGAAGAGTTTTCTCCATGTTTTTTGACAATTCCTGAATATCCAAGATTCGCCCTTCCCCTTGTTGTTTAAGGGTTAACACAACATCAGGCTCTGGCAAAAAACCTTTACCTAGTTCTGGCCATTCAACAAAACATAAGCTTTGTTCTTCTAAATAATCTCTTATTCCAATCCATTCTAATTCTTCTGGATCTTTTAATCTATAAAAATCAAAATGATATAATTTACTATTAATTAAATGGTATTCTTCTACTATTGTATAGGTAGGGCTTTTAACAGCTGATTTATACCCAGCAGCTCTTAATACTCCACGTGTTAGTGTTGTTTTACCTGCGCCTAAATCACCGTTTAAAAATACCAAACATTTTTTTGGTAAAATCCGCCAAAGTTCAGATCCCAACAATTGCGTTTCTTGTTCATTTTCTAATCTTATTTTCATAAATCTAAATCAATTTAGTCGAGCACATATTCTGAGGGAAATCTAAAAAAACGTGAAACGATATTACATACAACAATCTTATGAGAACTAAAAATTTCATTAAACAGTTTATTTAACAAGTTAAAGTCAAATTAGATTTCAAGTAATATATTAAACTTTAACCTTGATTAATTAATCGCCTAATAAACGGCATCAAGTCACTTGCTAACGATCCAATTTCCCCATTTGTTTGAGCGGATAAATCTGCTGCCTTGCCATGAAGATAAACTGCAGCTACCGTCGCTTTATACATATCTAACTTCTGAGCAATTAACCCACCAATCATACCCGCCAATACATCTCCCATTCCACCACTTGCCATACCTGGGTTTCCTGTCGTTGAGACAGTCGTTTCTTTATCATTAGCGATCAGTGAACCCGCTCCTTTTAAAACAACAATTCCACCTCGTTGTTTTTGAAGTTTAGAAATAGCTAAAAACCTATCCCTAGCAATATCATCAACAGAACATTTCAATAATCGAGATGCTTCACCTGGATGAGGAGTGAGAATCCAATTATCATAATATAAACTATCCTTTGCTAAAATATTTATTGCATCTGCATCAATAACTAAAGGTTTTTTACTGCCCAAAACGGCTTTAAGCATATTTTTAGCCCATTGAGTTTGACCTAAACCCGGCCCTATCACTACAGCAGTTGCTTTATTTAATAATGGTATCAATTCATCAGGTTTCTCAATACCACGACACATTATCTCAGGCCTACCAATATTAATAAAACTAGAATGGGAGACTCGCGTAGCAACACTAACTAAACCAGAACCAACTCGTAGAGCAGCTTCAGCAGCTAACCTGATCGCACCAGAAAACCCATCATCTCCTCCAATTAAAAGTACATGTCCATACTCTCCTTTATGAGCATAACGAATACGTTTAGACATTATAAAATGTGTAACTAGCGAGGAAGAATATTTAACTTGACTAAAAACATCATCAGAAATACCTAATGATGAATAGCTTATTTTTCCACAGTATTCTGCAGCATAACCGGTAAACATCCCTTGTTTAAGGCCAATAAAACTGACGGTATAATCTGCTTTTACTGAACAGCCCATTAAACATCCAGTATCAGCATTTAAACCAGAAGGAATGTCAACAGAAACCACAGGACAAGCTGATTGATTAATCATTAAAATTGCTTCTTCATATTCCCCTGTTACATCACGATTAAGTCCTGTTCCTAAGAGGGAATCCACTATGACACAATCAAATAACTCAATACTATGAGTAAATTCACTAACGACTCCGCCTATTTTCATAAAATTTTGGTAGGCAATAAGAGCATCACCTCTTAATTGCTCAGGATTAGTAAGAGTGTAGACATTAACTTTAATCTCTGACTCTAATGCTAGTTTTGCAATAACATACCCATCACCAGCGTTATTTCCAGCACCACAAAAAATAACTAAGTTATAGCCAGAATAATGAGCTTGAATCAATTCAAAAACAACTAATCCTGCTTTTGACATTAAATCAATTCCTGGAATAGAATTACATTGAATCGCTATTCGATCTAATTCTCTTGTTTGTTTAACTATATAAAGTCTTTCAGGTAATGTTTGCATATGATTAAATAGGATAAAATAACACTCTGACCATTATATTTCTTATTGTTCCATGGATAAATCAAATAAACAAAACAATTTTGAATTGGCTCAAAAAATAAAAAAATGGGGGATAGAACTTGGTTTCCAGCAAATTGGGATCACAGATACTCATTTAAAATCTGCTGAAAATTATTTAAAAAATTGGATAGATAAAGACTTCCATGGTGATATGGATTATATGCATAAACATGGTCTAAAAAGAAGTCGCCCAGATCTTTTGCATTCAGGAACCATCAGCATTATCTCTGCTCGCATGGATTATTTACCAGAAACTAAAGAAGAAATTAACCAAATATTAGACAATCCAATTTCTGCATTTATCTCTCGGTATGCGCTAGGCAGAGACTACCATAAAATTTTACGAAATAGATTACAAAAATTAGCAACTCGTATAGAATCAGAAGTCGGCTGTTTTGGATATAGAGCATTCGTTGATAGTGCTCCCGTATTAGAAAAGGCAATTGCAGAAAAAGCGGGATTAGGCTGGATTGGCAAACATACAAACTTGATTAATCGTAAGGCAGGATCCTGGTTTTTTCTAGGTGAAATTTATACCTCTCTCCCTCTCCCTTCTGATCAACAAGTATCCTCTCATTGTGGAGAATGCACAGCTTGCATTGATATTTGTCCCACACAAGCAATTGTTGCTCCCTTTCAGGTAGATGCACGACTCTGTATTTCTTATCTAACGATAGAACTCCATGGTTCTATTCCAAAGAATCTACGATCCTCGATTGGTAATAGAATTTATGGCTGTGATGATTGTCAACTCATTTGTCCTTGGAATCGTTTTGCAAAACTTTCAACTGAACAAGACTTTAATCCTCGGCATAACCTGAACAACTCACAATTAACAGAGCTCTTTTTATGGAGTGAAGAAGAATTTATGAAAAAAATGGAAGGCTCCCCGATAAGAAGAATTGGCCATAATCGTTGGTTACGAAATATTGCTGTAGCACTTGGAAATGCAAAAAAACCGAATCAAAGTAAAGAAGCTTTACAACAAAAACTATCTCACCCTTCTGAAGTAGTAAGAGAACACGTTAATTGGGCCTTAGAAAATATAGACAGATAAATTTTTTGAATAATTAGAACTTAATATTCTGGGTTATTTTTTTTGTTGATAAATCAACTATTGGACTTACTTCAAAAGCAACCATCTCAGGCGTATGGATAAGTATTTGTGCACAACGATGAACGCCACACTTTAACGACTCAGTATTACTTACACCAGGAAGACTATTCCCCCAAAAAGCAAACGCCTTAATATTAATTTGATCAGAGTTCGTATAAGGTTTACCTGTAATCAATTGATATTCACTTAAAATCAATTGAAACTGTTCTTCATCTCCCATTAAAATTTTAATCGCTTTTTGTGTCTCATTCTGAGTAAGAGGTAGCTGAACTTTCGTATTTTGAACCAATGATAAAAGCTTATTAGTTTCAAGACTTACAATCGCTTTGTGTAATATATTTGAGCCATAGTCATAAGTATAAATATCAGCCCAACGAGGGGCTGTATTTTCTTCTCCTTTCGCCACAGAATGTTTCTCTATTAACAATACTTCAATTTCTATTGAGCTGTTAGTTAACACTTCTGGTAAATTTTTTTTAATATATGAAAGTTGAATTTGTTTTACTTTTTCAATCTCATGAAGTTCAAGTGGATCTAAAACACCAGCATTAACATTAGCATAAGAAAAAACAAGTAAACTTGCATAAATACCTAAAATAACTGTGACCTTTTTACCTATTACTTTAATTTTCATTATCTATGATAGTCATATAATTAATCGTTGTTAAAATAATAGACCTATATTGATAAATTACTATTGTCGAGGTATATATCTAATGAGAAATTTTTAGAAATTTAGAAATTCAAATGAAATGGCATTAAACCTAGTGAATAACAACTAGAGAATTTCATAAAAAAGAAAGGCTTACCACTAAGAAGATCTATTCATAACGAGTAGTTGCTAATTAAAACGATAGAATATGAAAGGGTAAAATTAAAAAATGCTGTGACTTGAGATAGAAGGTTCTTAATAATCCACGGAAAAAAAGTGAAGTATACTAAATCCTAGTGAGATATCGAAGCTAAATTTCTCCTGAAGAAAACAGTGTCTACTTTATCCTAAAAAAATCAGTTGAATATAGAGTTATAATCCAAAGTAGCTAAACCACCTGAGCTGAGCCATGGTATTACCTCCTTCAGTCATTCACCCAGAGGGTGATAAAGAAATCGTGTTTACCAAGCGACAATCCAGAGCACTGATTGCCGATACATT
>JAGLDH010000155.1 GCA_023145835.1 Methylococcales bacterium | reverse complement strand
AAGAAACAAGATGATATGCGTAAGAAATATAATGATTCTAAGCTTAAGTTTTACTTGGGAGACGTTCGGGATGTAAATTCTGTTGTTGATGTGATGCGAGGGGTAGATTTTGTCTTTCATGCTGCAGCGCTTAAGCAGGTTCCTTCTTGTGAATTTCATCCAATGCAAGCTGTTAAAACAAATGTAGTCGGAACAGAAAATGTTTTAAATTGTGCGATAAATGCAGGAGTTAAGAAGTTTATCGTTTTGAGTACTGATAAGGCAGTTTATCCTATTAATGCCATGGGTGTTTCTAAGGCTATGATGGAAAGGGTAGCTGTCGCAAAATCAAGAAACCTTGATGATGAAGATATCATGATTGCCTGTACTCGATATGGTAATGTAATGGCTTCTCGAGGCTCTGTGATTCCTCTATTTATAGACCAAGTTAGGAATAGTAAGACCATTACAATTACTGACCCTGCGATGACTCGTTTTATGATGAGTTTAGATCAAGCTGTTGAATTAGTTCTTTTTGCTTTTAAAAATGGTACAAATGGCGATATATTTGTTCAAAAGGCACCGGCTGCAACTATAGAGTTGCTTGCCTCTACACTTACAAAGCTTTTGGGTCGGCCTGATCATAATATTCAAATTATTGGTACACGCCATGGTGAGAAGTTATATGAATCGCTTTTAACAAAAGAGGAAATGGTTCATGCTGAAGATATGGGTGAATATTATCGTATACCTGCGGATACACGTGATTTAAATTACAGCAAATTTGTTGATGAAGGAGAAACTATTGTGACTCAGGCACATGAATATCATTCTCATAATACGCATCAACTTAATGGAGATGAGCTTCGTAAATTATTGCTTGGGTTGCTGGAAATTCAGGATGACCTTAAAGAGTTTGAGGTGATCTGATGAAAGTGCTAGTCACAGGAAGTCAAGGGTTTATGGGAAAAAACCTTTTAGATCGGCTTGGGCGAGTAGATGATGTTGAAATTGAGACTTTTTCTAAAGACGATAGTGATGATAGCTTGGCTGAAAAAGTAGCTGCAGCTGATTTTGTGTTTCATTTAGCTGGAGTGAACCGCCCTGAAAACGAACAAGAGTTTTTCCAAGGAAATAGGGATCTAACTCAAAAAGTAGTTGATGCTGCTATTCAGAGTGTAAAAAAGCCATCAATTTTGATGACCTCTTCTACACAAGTTGAACAAGATAATGCCTATGGGAAGAGTAAACTTGAAGGAGAAGTGGCGTTAGAGTCTTATGTAACAGAGTGTGATTCAACAGCCTATATTTATCGCCTTCCTAACGTGTTTGGAAAATGGTCACGGCCTAACTACAATACTGTTGTTGCTACATGGTGTCATAATGTTACCCATGACCTTCCTATACAGATCAATAATAAGGATGTTGAACTTAATCTTGTTTATATAGATGATGTGGTGGAGCATTTTGTCCGCCATCTTGATGAAAATGGAAAAAAAGGTGTTGTATCTTCTGAGGTTTCGCCTATTTATAGAAAAACGCTGGGTGAAATTTATGAGTTACTTACCTCGTTTAAAGAAAGTAGAGAAAACTTAATTGTTCCTCAAGTTGGTCGAGGGTTTGAACGAGCTCTTTACGCGACTTATCTAAGCTTTCTTTCAACGGATAACTTTTCTTATGTTCTCAATGGCCATGAAGATGAGCGAGGTACTTTTTATGAATTTATCAAAACAATAGATAGTGGGCAAGTTTCTATTTCTACGACAGCCCTCGGTATTACTCGAGGGAATCATTATCACAACACTAAAAATGAAAAGTTCCTGGTGATTAAAGGTGAAGCGAGTATTAAGCATCGTCAAATTCATGGTGATAAAGTGATAGAGTACAAGGTGAGTGATCAAAAAATGGAAGTCGTTGAAATGATCCCTGGGTATACGCACGATATTACCAATACGGGTGATAGTGAAATGGTGTTGTTGCTTTGGGCAAATGAGGTTTTTGATAGAGAGCATCCTGATACTAATTTTTTAAAGGTTTAAAATGAATACATTGAAAGTGATGACGGTTGTTGGAACTCGGCCTGAGATTATCCGTCTTTCATCAGTGATGAAAAAGTTAGATGAATCTGATGCGATAGAACATATAGTCGTCCATACGGGACAAAATTATGATTATGAACTAAATGAGGTTTTTTTTAATGATTTGGGTCTAAGAAAGCCCGATTATTTTTTGGATGCGGCACTAGGTACGGCAGCGGAAACAATCGGCAATATTTTAATTAAGATTGATCCCTTACTAGAAGAAGTAATACCTGATGCCTTTTTAGTTTTAGGAGATACCAATAGCTGTCTCTGTGCTATTCCTGCTAAAAAACGAAAAATTCCTGTTTTCCATATGGAAGCTGGAAATCGTTGTTTCGATCAGCGAGTACCTGAAGAAACAAATCGAAAAATAGTTGATCATATTAGTGATATTAATATGACGTATAGTGATATTGCACGTGAATATCTTTTAAGAGAGGGAATACCCGCTGATCGTATTATTAAAACAGGTAGTCCAATGTATGAGGTTATTCATAGTAAACTTGATGATATTAGTGCATCCAATATACTTTCCGAGCTTTCTCTAAATAAAAACGAATATTTTGTTGTTTCTGCTCACCGAGAAGAAAATATTGGAAGTGATCGAAATTTTTATGCACTTGTAGATACACTGAATGTTATTGCTGATACTTATTTACTCCCTGTTATTGTATCGACTCATCCTCGTACTCGAAAGAAAATTGAAGAGAATGATGTTTCTTTTAATCCATTGATACAATTGATGAAACCGTTAGGTTTTAATGATTATATTAAGCTTCAAAGAGAGGCAAAAGTAGTTCTGAGTGATAGTGGAACGATTAGTGAAGAATCGTCAATTTTAAAATTTCCTGCTCTTAACATCCGTGAAGCTCATGAAAGGCCTGAAGCAATGGAAGAAGCATCTGTAATGATGGTTGGACTGGATAAAGAACGAATATTACAAGGGTTAAAAGTATTGGAGTCTCAGTATAGAGAAACTTTACGGCATGTATCGGATTACAGTATGCCAAATGTTTCAGATAAAGTTTTACGTATCATTCTTTCTTATACTGATTACATCAATAGAGTTGTTTGGAAAAAAAATACTTAAAATGAAAGTTTTATTAATCATAGATGATTACTTGCCCTACAGTATTAGAGTCGGTGCTAAAATGGTGCATGAACTTGCTTGTGAATTTTTAAAGCAAGGGCATGAAGTAACTGTTGTTACACCGGCTCCTAGATCACTAGAAGCAACGAATATAACTAAACTGGATGGAATTACCATTTGTCGGTTTAGAAGTGGGGAAATTAAAAATATTGGAAAAATTAAAAGAGCGATAAATGAAACTCTTTTGTCTTATTATGCTTGGAAACAATTTAAACCCTATTTTAAAGAAACCCCTCATGACTTAATTATTTATTATTCACCGACTATCTTTTGGAGTGGGTTGGTTTCTCGTCTTAAAAAACTTTGGAGTGCTCATAGTTATCTTATTTTGCGTGATTTTTTCCCTCAATGGGCGATTGACCAAAGGTTAATAAGAGAAGGCTCTATTATCGAGAAGTATTTTCGATTTTTTGAGCATAAAAGCTATTTGGCGGCTGATACTATTGGGTTGATGTCAGAAAAAAATCTAGAAATATTTGAAGTTAATGAAGGTATAGCGGCGCATCTTGAAGTGCTTTATAACTGGGCTTCAAATACACCGGTAGAAGTAGAAGGGAATATTAGAGAGGTATTAGGGCTTGATGGAAAAGTCGTTTATTTTTATGGTGGTAATATAGGCCATGCGCAAGATATGATGAATATTGTTAAGCTTGCAAAAAATATGCGGGGTGAAACATTAGCTCATTTTGTTTTAGTCGGTGCTGGTGATGAGGTAGAGTTAGTTCAACACGCCATTGAGCAAGAGAAATTAAACAATATGGTTCTATTGCCTGCTGTATCCCAAAATGAGTTTAAACAGATGCTTGCAGAGTTTGATATAGGCCTTTTTACATTACATAAAGATCATAGTACTCATAATTTTCCTGGAAAACTTTTAGGCTATATGGTTCAAGAACTTCCTATTTTAGGAAGTATTAATAAAGGTAATGACCTCAAAAAAATTATAGATGATAGCCAAGCAGGGTTAGTTTCTATCAATGGTGAAGATGACATACTGTACGAAAATGCAGTGAGACTACTTTATGATGAAGAGCTCAGAAAAACAATGGGTGAAAAAGCTATAGAATTGTTGAAGACTACCTTTTCAGTGGAGGCCGCTGCTGAAAAAATATTAAATAGTATTAAATAGAGCTTACTTTAAAACGTTTAGTTGCTAATAATAAAATATAAATTATTATTCAAGTATTTTAAAAAAATTAGTTAATTCAAGTGTAGAGACTATTCTGAATAGGAATTAAATGAAAAAATGTCAGATATAGTTGCTTAATTTTTTCATTTATTAGCATTATTTTGTAAATCCTTCTAGCAAAAAATGTATTGCTTGTATGAAGGCGTTTTACCTTTTTTTGATTTAAATAACGATATTTAAATGGGTATCTTATTTGAATTAAGTCGATGTGTTGGATTAAAGAAAACTAAGACTTTTAACCTAATTATATAATATATTTCACCCTTGTCTTTAAGTCTATTAATTATAGCTCTTAATTACCATGTCACATTGCTTAAATTTCTGATCACATAGTCAGCCAGTAGCTTTAGTATGCAGCATGAAAAATAAATTTTTCATGCTGCTCTGTATATTGAGTATTGAGAGTAAAGCATATTAAAATTAAGTATCTGAAAGGTTTATTAAAATGAACAATTTTTTAGAGTAATTCAGAACCAGTCAACAGATTGAAAAAGCTATATGAACTACTATTTGGAATGCCTTCTTGAATTTGTTGATAAGAGTACTATCTTTTTAACAAATTTAGACAAATTTACATTTCCTAATACACAATAATTTTATGATTCAACGCCAATACAAATCAGGTTGTTAAAATGAAAAATATAGACTCATTGATAATAATAGAATCTTTTTTTTTAACAGTTTTATTGTTGTTAGTTTTATCTCCTATATCAAAAATAATAGGACATACAGATCAGCCTACTGCCAGAAAAAAACATGAGGGCGAAATACCTCTCATAGGGGGTATCAGTATCTATCTTTGTTTACTGATTCTATTTAACTGGTTACCCGAAAAAAACTATGCCTATTTAGTTTCTGCTACATTACTGGTTATTTGTGGAACTGTTGACGATTTTAAACCTTTATCTTATAAAATACGACTCATTGTAGAAGTGATGGCTGCATTGATTGTCATTATATGGGGTGATATAGAAATTAATAGTTTAGGTAATATTTTAGGTTTTGGAGAGGTTTCTTTAGGCTACTTTTCTTCTGTTTTTACTGTTTTTGCAATTATTGGAGGAATTAACGCCTTTAATATGATCGATGGAATTGATGGGTTAGCTGGAAGCGTTTCACTACTTGTCTTTTTTCTTATATTTATTATTGGAATAAATACTCCGGAAATTGTTAGTTTATGCTTACTTTTTTTACCTGCAATTTGTGCATTTTTATTATTTAATATGCGTATTTTAGGTCGAAAAAAAGCCTCTATTTTTTTAGGTGATTCAGGGAGTATGTTATTTGGTTTTACGATTAGTTGTTTAGTTATTTTAGCATCACAAGGTGAAAATAAAATTATTTCTCCATCTGTTGTTTTATGGATTATAGCTATTCCACTTTTAGATTCTATATCTATTATGCTGCGTAGAATTAGAAAAGGAAATTCACCTTTTGCACCTGATAGAGAACATTTTCACCATATTTTACCTTTAGCTGGTTATTCAATAAACCAAACAATTAGTATAATTTTAGCTTTAACATTTTGTTTGGGTTGTTTTGGGATTTTAGGAGAAAAACTACTTTATTTACCTGAATGGTCAATGTTCTTCTTATTTTTAAGCCTCTTTTATTTATACTATTGGGGAATGTCTCATGCATGGAAAATAATGAAATTTGCTCGCTTTTTTAGGTTTAAGGAACGACAAGAAAATAGAAGAGATACGATAAGAGGAAAGTCAAATTCTTCCTATACTGGTGTTAATCGTCGAGTTTTGATTGATCGACGACGAAAAAAAGGTTGATATATAATTACTCTTTAACCATTTAAATAAAAATCAACAAGTTGCTTTAGACATCTTGATCTAAACCTTCAATGCTAAATTTTTTATAATACTTCTAGGCAGGAGACATTTTGTATCATGTTTTAATGATGTGTTTAAAATGCCCCTGCATTAAGAAGCGATGGTGAATGAAATTATTTTACATCAATTAATTCTACAGTTCCGTCATCTAGTACTTCAACCATTTGTCCTTTTGGTTCATCCAGAAAAATGACGACACAGATAAAAACAAACGTTGCTGCGCCCGCAATAGTCATAAAGAAAATATCAGTGGAAACAAAAGATAAGACTGTAAGGAAAGCGAGCCCACCGACATTACCAAATGCGCCTACCATACCTGCAAACTGACCTGTCATACGACGTTGAATTAAAGGTACCATTGCGTATACTGCACCAGAACCTCCTTTAGAAAAAATACCCGCTAGAATCGTGGAAGCAACAACTAGCCACAAAGTCCATTCAGATGTCACGTTACTTAGAATAAAAAAGCTTATTGCAGCACCTGCTGATGCAATCCCTAAGGTGACTTTTCGTCCTATTTTATCACTTAACCAGCCTCCAGCAGGTCGAGCAAAAAGATTAATAACGGGGTAAATTCCTGCTAGAATTCCTGCTAAAATGGGTTCTACGTTAAAAGTATCAACATAATAAAGAGGTAACATAGAAACTACAGCCAACTCTGCGCCAAATGTTAGCGAGTAGGCGATATCAAGAATAGCAACTTGTTTAAAAGAGTAACGCTGTAATTCAGGTACTTCTGTGTTAAAAATAGACTTATTTACTTGAATTATTTTCCAAACTTGAAGGATGTATAGTGCAACTAGCGATGCATAAATAGTGAAAGCAATAGTTTCGTCAAACCAATTCATTTGTGCTGACAGCTTCCACGTTAATATACTCAGTGCGAGATACATGGGAGCATTCATGAAAATGTACAGTAATAAATCTATTTTACTGGTAACTTCCATTGCCCCCATTTTTTTTGGTTTAAAATACGTAGAGCCTTTTGGCGTGTTAGAAACACTAAAGTAGTAGATGATCCCGTAAATGATCGCAACAACTCCGGTTATACCAACCGCATAACGCCAGCCATTTTCAGCACCAAAGTAAAGAGCTAACGAGGGTAAAATGATAGCTGCACCAGCAGAACCAAAATTCCCCCAGCCTCCATAAATACCTTGAGCAATACCAGTTTGTCGTGCAGGAAACCACTCTGAAATCATTCTAATGCCAACAACAAAACCAGCACCTACAAACCCTGATAAAAAACGGACAAGAGCTAATTGCTGATAGGTCTGGGTTAAAGCAAAACCTATACTAGAAAGTCCCCCTAATATAAGAATAGTAGCAAACATTTGTCTGGGGCCGTATTTATCGACCAGCATGCCGACAATAATACGTGCAGGAATGGTGAGGGCAACGTTAAGGATTAATAATATTTTGACTTCTTGGTCAGTCAAATGCATGGTATCACGAATAACCACCATTAAAGGTGCATGAGCAAACCAGATCATAAAGCTGAGAAAAAAAGCAAACCAAGTAAGGTGTAATACTCGAATATTTCCAGAGAATGATAAAAGATTAAGTTTATTAGAGGGCATGTTTTAAAAAAAATAATTAGAACTAAGTTAGATCTTTAGCATAATGTGTGCCATTATTATAAGCTGCTGAATATATTAGTACTATTTTAGGTGTCTTAGGTTTTGCACCAAAATAGATCGAAATTAATATGCATAATTGATCTAAAATGCACCATTTTGAATCAAAAAGGTCTATTGTATTATTTTTTATTTTCATTAAATAATATTAATCAATGCTTTGAATGTGTTGGCATAAACTCTGCTAGTTATTTCGTATACAATACATGTTAATGATGATACTTATCTTAAATAAAAGCGGATAGTTATTTTATAAGTGAAGAAAAATTGAATGGTTATTTTATTTTGTAAAAAGTAACAAAATTGTATTTGTTGAAGAATAATTGAGTAGTTTGTTTGGATAAGTGTATATAAATGAAAAATATATTAAAATTGTGGAGGAAGTGTTGGTGAGTCAGTGGGTTGATGTATGTAGTAAAAATGATTTACAACCAGACTCAGGTATTTGCGCCTTGGTCGATGATAAGCAGGTTGCAATTTTTTACCTGCCAAAACAAGAAGAAATTTATGCTTTAAATAATTATGATCCTTTTGGGAAAGCCAATGTGTTATCGCGAGGAATGGTAGGTGATATAAAAGGTGAACCCATGGTAGCCTCTCCTTTATATAAACAACATTTTAATTTAAAAACGGGTTTATGTTTTGAAGATGAAACAGTAAAAGTTGATGCCTACAATATTCGTATAGAGAATGACCGAGTAGAAGTTAATCTTGAGGAGACATTGAATGAAGTATAAATATTACATCACAGATGTATTTACCAACCGAATTTTTAATGGTGCACAAGTTGCAGTTTTTCCTGAAGCAGATGGTTTAAATAGTAATCAAATGGCGCTGGTTGCAGAAGAATTAAACCTGTTTGAAACAGTCTTTATTTTTCATAAAGAGGGTGCTGAAGATATTCATAAAATGAAAATATTTTCACCTCGTGGTGAAATTGATTTTGCTGGTCATCCGGTTGTTGCTGCAGCGTATGTGTTAGCGTATTCTGGAAATATTGAAGTAAAAGAACCTTATACTCCTTTGGTATTTGAACAAAATTCAGGGCTTATGAATGTTAATGTGACATGGAAAGAGGGTAAACCGAGTTTTGTTCAGTTTAGCCGGAATGTTTCTCCTATAGTTGATTACTACACACCAACAGTAGGTGAAATTGCCGATTTTTTAAATATTGATTCTGGATCTATTGATGATAAAAAATACAGCCCTCGGTTAGTTTCTTGTGGTTTTCCCTATTTAGTTGTGCCTGTGTTTTATTACGAAACACTTAAACAAGCTAAATTTAATTATTCAGCGTGGAGCCAATCAATAGCACCACAGACAGCAGCACAGGAAATTTTATTGTTTTCATCGAAAACACCTTTCCAATATTCTGATTTTTCAGTACGTTTGGTTGGGCCAAGTATTGGGTCTGATGTTGAGCCTCCCGTTGGTACGGCTATGCCAGCGTTTGCTTCTTATTTATGTTCATTTGACCATTTACAAAAAGGAACATACACCTTTGCTGTAGATAGAGGAGAAGAAAAAACTCGTTGGAGCATGATTAATTTAGAAATGGATCATAAAGGTGAGGATGAGCTGACTTTAAGAGTAGGAGGAGAAGCTGTAACAGTGGCTGAAGGTTATATGAATATTCCAGATTATTACAAGGAATAAGGCCTGGTATTCAATATTTTAGGGGTTGAGAGTTTTATACTTCGCGTGATTAAGGTTATAATGATTAGTTTTAATGTTTTTTGATTCCCTTTTTTATAATAGTTTAGTTAACTATTATATGACCTCCTATAAATGGTTTTTTATTATCATACTTTCATAAACTATTTATAACGATTCATTTAGTCCTACAGCCTAGTAATATTCTATTTTACGGACTGTTATTTCTTGATTGAGATTCTGTTTTTAAACTATTAAAAACAAGAGAATATAATATTATTATTGGACAGAAATTAATAATGTTTAGAGGATTGCGCTATTAAAAAAATGTCCAGTCAGTTGATTCTTCAACTATATCTATTTTTATTAATAATGAAACTTTCCTTTATCTTGTGTGTCAATAAGTGATTGCTTTTTTAAAAATTAATATATAGATCTTAGGGGTGATTAAACTATTCACAGATCTAGGGTAGTACTGGGCTCCAACCATTCAGACATACTACATATGCTGCTTAAGTGAGCCACAAACATACAATATATTGTGCTTTTGCGTGACTCTTGAATGGTTGGAGCCCAGTACCCTATATTTGGGTAAGAAATAAACTTAATTTAAATGAAAAATAGGGGGGGGGGAGAAATACTATAACTATTATAAAAAAAACTTAAAAATCAGTTAAATTGCTGATAAGTAAGAGATTAATAGTTTTATTGTTTTTAAAAAATAAGATGATTATTGTTAATTGTGGCCTTGTAAATCGTAGAACTAACAAGATGCTCACTCAATCAAATTATTAAGTATTAAATATAAGTTATGAGAGCAAATACAAAAAAAATATTTTGTCCAGTACACATCCTAGCGCTTTTTTTTTTACTAGTTACTTCAAATACTATTTTTGCTAATAGTAATTGTGCTTATAAATCTTGGGTTGACCTTAAATGGTATAACTCAGGTGATAAAGTTGAATATAAAGGTGAAATATACGTCGCGAAACATAGTAATCCAGGTTATGAGCCAACTATAAGTACCTGGTTTTGGCATTGGCATTCTACTCAAGATGCATCATGTAGTAATCGGTCAACAGTACAAACTAATATTAGCCATGGCGATGGTGCAGGAAGTTGTGGAACTGAGTGGCATTCAGCTAATCTCACATATTATTCATCTTATCCTGACGAAAATGAATCTGAATGTAGTAGTTATGAAAACTGTCCTTGGATGGGGCAGTTTAGTGGGCTTCCTGATAAAAAATCTAAATCTTGGGTAAAACAAAATAATATTATCGCGGTGCATAGCAGAGACTTTGAGCGGTTAAATGGTAAAACTTTAAATATACGTCAGGGATCTAAAGTGATAAAGGCTACAGTTTATGATGAATGTTCTGACGCTGACTGTGATGGCTGTTGTTCCGCTAACCTTGGAAGTGAAAATTTCCTTATTGATATTGAAAAATATACGATGAGAAGGTTTGGTTCATACTATGGGTCTGTCGAATGGCAAATCTGTGATTGATTTTAATAATCTAAAAAGTGTTTATCAATTCATTTGAGTTGGATAGAAGAGGAGGGTGATTACCCTCCTTTTTTTATTGCTAAAAAAGATGGAAACGAAATAATATTTGGAATTTTAACGACCTATTAATAATGAAATTAACTTTTATTTATCAAAACAATAAGTGGTTTTGTAATAATAGCTAGCTACTTTATTTTTTTTGTTTTTTATTTTCTTCAAGCTTTTTATTGGCTTGCTCCACACCGATTAAAACATAACCTTTTACTAGTACATATATTGCAACTAAAGAACCAAAAAGACCATTTAAGATAATGTTGATTTTTTTTGCCGGTTCAGATGAATCTTTAAATGCTTTAGGCGATGCAGCCCAATAGCCAAACCCCATAAATAAACTTCCAGAAACAATATTACCTAAAGTAACGAAAAACAAGTTATAAAACATACCGCCAACAGATACCGATTCAGGGTGATCACCCAATAGAGCAAAAGAAAAAACAGCCATATTAGCAACACTATGCTCAAAACCGCTAGCAAAAAAAGCAAATAAACACCAGAAAATTAGAATACATTTGGCGGCATCATTATCAGTTCTGGCAGATGTCCAAATGGCTAAGCAAACTAACCAGTTACATAAAATAGCCAGAAAAAACAATTGAAGTGGTCCTTTATTCATCTTTGCACTTGCGACGGAATTTAATAACTCAGAGCTTTCGTTATAGAGTGCTCCATGTCCAATTGCTACCATAATGCCAAACAAAAAAGCGCCGGCTAAATTACCAAACCAAGCGGCTCCCCAAGCTTTAAATACATCACTACTTGTGACTGTACCTTTTAACCACCCAATAGTCATATACATGGTATGACCGGTAAATAATTCAGCACCAGCAAAAACAACTAAGGTCAATGCAACACCAAATGATGTTCCCATGACTAATCCTCTAATCGATGGATCAAGTCCACCTCCAAGAGTAAATACAAGCACTATACCAATACCAAGATATGCCCCTGCCATTAATGATCCTATATAAAAGGAAAGTGGGTGATCTTTTAGTAATTCAGCTTTTGATTTAGCAACTTTTGCAAAGTGATTAATGGTATCTGAGTACATAAATATCCTTT
>JAGLDH010000154.1 GCA_023145835.1 Methylococcales bacterium | reverse complement strand
GCAAAAGAGCCGCAAAATACGCGCCACTCACGGCAGCCTGTGATGCGGGCGTTATAATTAAAACCCATCCACCATGAACTTAGATAAACATTCGAAGATTCAAGGCATAGCGAAACAAGTCTTATACGATCTTGCTACTGAAATATGTGCTAGTTCATCAGAAGAATCTATTGCGGAAAGAGCAAAAGAATTGCTTGCGGAACATGGTGTAAAAGAAACTTGGTATTATGATGTACCCGCTTTTGTTTTATTAGGTAGTCGGAGTTGCATATCAATTTCGGGAAAATACTATATCCCAGCGACGGAACAGGTTGGAAAAACAAATTTGGTAACGGTTGATCTTAGTCCATGCGTTGACAATATTTGGGGTGACTGTGCTCGTTCTTTCGTAATAGAAAATGGTACTGTTGTTAATAACCCAGAAATTAAAATATTTGCAGAAGGATTAAAAACAGAAAGATATCTTCATAATGAAATAAAGAAGTATGTAAGTCCTGAAACTACATTTTCAGATTTTTTCATATTCGGTAATAAACTTATTACTGAGCTTGGATGGGAAAACCTTGATTTTCTTAAAAACTTGGGCCACAGTATTGAATCGAACCCAGATGATAGAAGGTTTATTGACAGCGAGTGTATAGAAAAAATTGGGGTTGTAAGTTATTTTACTTTTGAGCCGCATATTCGTAAAAAAGGGCACCTCTGGGGCTTTAAACATGAAAACATCTATTATTTTGATGCGGAAGGGAAGATTCAAGAATTATAACAATTGCTTGCAGCTGACCGCAAAAAGCGTCACAATTTTTGCGAAAAGAAAAAACCGCAAAAACTGCGCCCCTTTTTACATCAGCTGAAGCAGGCGTTATACGAGTGGTTGAATTAATTGGATTTACTAAATGAATGATATTGTTAAGAAGTATAGAATGAAAGTTCTTGATGATCAGTTTTCATCTGTTACAAGAGCCGTAAGACGTAACCTTCTTGTTGTATCCCCAGTAGTTATTCTTTTAACTGTGCCAGGCATAAAATTCAATACATTTATTGGTATTGATTTGAAGGAGATTCTGTCAAATAAACTTGCTATTGGAGCACTATCAATAGTAATAATTTATGAACTAATAACATTTATTATTTACGCTTTAATTGATCATAGGCAATGGTCATCAAGGGCGAATTTAGATATTTTAGAATACTTAGATAAAACTATAAATAGTTTCGTTGAAGGAGTTAATCCAATTGGAAAAGTTATACCCCTTTTACCTGCATTTGATGATCCCGCTAATCCTGAAAAAGAAAATATTGAAGTGATGGTTGCAGAGGCACTTGATAGCTTTAACAGAGTAAAAAATGAAACTACTGAAGTCATAGTTATGCATAATAAACGAGTAAGCGACTTATCAAATGATATAAAAAATACCAATTATTTACAGCTATTTAGAATTTATTTAATTGACTGGTTAGTTCCAGTACTTATAGCTATATATACTCTTATACGAAGCAAAGAACATATACTTGAATTCTTATGTACCTTGTTTGTATGAAAAGTGTATAACAATCGCATACAGCGGACAACTAAAAGCGTCACGATTTTTTGCTGACGCAAAAATCGCGCCCCTTTTAGTTGCGCGCTGATGCGGGCGTTATGTTTAAAAACTTGCGAAATTTAGGGATTAACATTTATTTTTTAAATGTGTGATTAAGCTCTAATAATTGATAATTATTAGACATTGTAATCTACAAAGTTTGTAATAATTGAACAGGATGAACTCTATTCAATAGTGTCGACTAGTTGAAGTATATATCTAATTATAAAGTTTTAATAAATATTGAGGATACAATTAATGCCAACATGGAATACTGATGCTCAGTTTGCAAAAAACATTAATCATGGATACCTCTATTCAAATGGTCGAATTTCTGATTTTCTATCCCCTCAATCTTATGATCAATTTATTATCGTTGCATCTAAAGGTATGGGTAAAACACTTCTGCTTAGGCACAAGAGAAAGGTTTTAGAAAATGAAAAAAAGGGACTTATTTTAATTCCAAAAAATAGTACGGCTGATTATGTAACATTGCCTTCGTCCCCACCAAAAGATTTAATCAATTCATTTCATGATGAAGTCTTCTGGGAAGATATTTGGAAAATCTCAGTTTCAATTTCAGCACTATTAAATTTTCCTCATGAAGTCAGTGATGATGAAATAGGTTCAATAACTGGTGAGTTAAAACGAGTCCATTTACCAGTCCCCCTAACGGAAGAAATTACTAAAGCATTTTCAGGTGAGTTTAAATTAGAGCGCACACCATCCAGTGTTCTAAATATTTTGTTACAGAGTGGCAAGGCAAGTATTGAAAAAACAAGAGCATCAGGAGTACATGTTATATGGGATATTTATAATAGGTATATAACTAGTGGTTGTTTTATTTTTATTGATAGTTTTGATCAAGCATTAAATAAGCTATTTTCAGATAATTTAGAAATATGGTGTGCTGCTCAAACTGGATTAATGAAAGCAGCGTGGGAAGTATCGAGACATAATCGCCATGCAAAAATATTTACTACTATAAGGCAAGAAGCATATTCATCCTTTTCAGATGGAGAAAGAGCTAATTTAAGAGGTAATGTTCTATTAATCGAGTATACAAGTGAGGATTTAGAAGCTATTTTTACCAATGCAGTTAAACACTATGAAAGTGTTCAATCTATCGAGGAATTCGTTGGGTTTGAAAAAATGTATAATGGTTATCTTAGAACTCATGAGAAAATATTTGACTATATTCACAGGCATACAATTGGTGTTCCTCGCTGGTTGATTACAATTGGTTCAGAAATTTCAAACTCAAGGAAGGAGCGTGGAATTATTTCAGACACTAAAAAGAAAAAGTCGCATCAGAAACTTATTGCCGATATAGTTAACAGAGTTTCAGCAGAAGATTTAGCATATGTCTACCTAAAAGGCGAAATGCGCCTATTTTTTAAAGGTGGTGTTCCAGAAAAATTTGTCGATAACCTCCTTTCTAAAATCAATTCCAGTGTCTTGTCATTTTCAAGTATCGACCGAATATCAAAAAAATTCGTATCTGAACATGTTTGGGAAGGAACCAAACATCCTTTTTGCCTTTTATATAATCTTGGGTTACTTGGTTTAGTTGCTAGTACAGCCTCTACTGTAAGAAAAAAGCAAGTATTTAAAAAACCATATGAGTTTGATTGGAATTTCGAACGAATACTCCCTATTGATCCTAATGCCTATTATTTTCTTCACCCATCTCTTCATCATTTAATTCAGAAAAAAAATTATCGCTTTAACTTTAACAAAGTAAAGATTGGTGACGGATTAACATGGGGTAAAATGGAAGAAAAGCGAATCCAGTCAGAAATTTTAAAAATTTTTATTTCGTATTCACACTCTGATTGGGAAAGAATTGAAAAAATAGTAGATGCAATGGAAGAATACTTAAACGTAAAAGCGGTACTTCATGATATATGGCTTGATAAATGGAAGATGCGAGGTGGAAGATGGTTTCAAGATCAAATGATGGCAGGAATAAATGAAAGTGACTTCCTTGTTTTCATGGTTTCAAAGAACAGTGTAGAATCAAGTGCTGTTGCAGTAGAATGGAAATCAAAATTCTCTGATAAAATATCAAACGGAGAAGATACGGTATTTCCTTTTATGATTGATGACTCTCCATATAATGATATTCCCCTTTACCTTCAAAATATATTTTCATACAGATATGATAATAATAAAGATATAGTGATAAAACTTGTTGATGACATCATGTTTTGGAAGTCAGAGCAGTGTAGCTGAAATGTATAAACATAACAATCGCATGCACTAGGACTGCCGTAAG
>JAGLDH010000153.1 GCA_023145835.1 Methylococcales bacterium | reverse complement strand
GAGGGAAGCTAAAATTTTTTCCCGAAAAGCGTCAAGTCAGTGAGGTAGGTTTTAACGTAGCGGTTTTTGTGCGAAGTTGAAACCGGACGCAGGGCGTACCGAGGCACTCTATTAAGTCGCCCGAGCGGAATGAATCTTTGGACATGGATGTCCAAAGATGATAAATAGCGAGGATGGCGTGCCGAGTAGGATAGGTATTCCATTATTTCATCGCTGAGATTGATTTATAGAGGGTTCTCAGTGTTTGGCTGAAGATTCCTTTCTAATCAGGAACTTTTTTGCTGGTGACACTGCTCTTACTTCTACCGGAGCAGCAACAAAAGTTCACTTTAGCATTGAAATCATGCAATTAACATGTCGTTTTTGCTGATCTCTCCAAGTATAATCTGTGACGACTTTATCGTAGATATAGAGGGGCTTCTGAGACACATTATTCCCCTTTTATTTTGTTTCTCAAGTTTAGCTTCGTAACGCGGGCATTTCTTGATGCCTTTGGGCTCAGTTCCTGACAGGGAAATGAGGCCTTAGAGAGCCATTATCTACCACACTTAATTATTCATAATCCAAGTTGATATCTTTCACCTCTGAGCATGAAGGAGCTGTTCAGCTAACAAAGCATGTTCCATACTTTCATAACAGTGTTGATGAATATGTTTTGATAGTGTTAGGTTTTAACATTGAAAGGGAGGCTATCAAACGGAAATTTTATAACAGTAATTACAAACTTCATTTGAAATTATTTTTGATTTTTTTCAGTGACGATAGAGACTAACTTTAGTATTGTGATATGTTAATTCAAAAATCAAGTGATACTAACGAAGCAGGTAATATGACGTTTTTTGTTTAGGCATCACTTCTTTTAATGGGAGCACTGATGAGGGTATCAGAGAAGTAAGGATATGATAGTCAGAATATAGAGAGATGACGGAGCTTATAAGGCAGGTTGTTTTGAATCCATTCTCTTTTCCAATTTTTTTGAAAAAGAGAACGGGTATCAAAAATAATTAACGTCTATTTGTACAACTAAGACATTTTTTATCGTGTATCAAAATAAACTATTTGCTTATTTTTACAAATTTATTACCTTGTTTTTCCCAAGCTTCACGTGATAAAAGATCAACAACCATTCCTGCATCTGTGACAAAACAATCATCTACTTGGTCAAAAGTAGTTGTTGATACAGAATTGGATAATATATTTCCTGGTACAATCTTACGAACCTTAGCTATTAATGCAGAGATTGAATCGCCATTTCCAATTAGTCTAGAGATAAGTTTGTCAACTTTAGTTGCTGATACTCCAGGGATAACATTGGAAACCAGAGAAAATGTTCCAGGAACATCGTCAACTTGATTTGTTATATCTAAGCAAATATTAGATTCGAATTTAGTATCGCATAAAGCATCTGGTGCGTTCACAAAACATACTTCTTGATCAGATGCTCTATCAACAACTGCTTGAAGTTTTGGGAAGGTAAAACCGTTTATATTAAAGTTCTTAACATCGACATTACCTAAAGCATGAATACCCGTAGCAATAGGATTACCTTTTGAATCTACGTCTGGAAAAGGAATACAAGCATTTATATTTTTATTTTTTAAAACTGGGCATTGGCCGCCAGTAGATATAGTCGTTGTATCGTCATATTGTTCAAAACTGAAGATGTTAGAAGAATCTCCTGTGTCACAAATAATTCTTTGTTTACCATTACCAGCATGATCATCGTCATCATCGTCATCATCTTTCATTCCTCTAACTTTTAGGAAAGCGATAATTTCGTCTATCGGGCCAACAAATAGGGGCTCGTCACCAAAGACTCCTCCTAAAACATAAACACCACCATCTTTTTGATTGATGCCTACATATATTTCTGTGCTAGGATAAAACCTATATAGGTAAGGAGGATATGATTTGGTTTTTTGTTTAGAAGGGAAGAACTGAGGTAAAACTTGCTCAGCACCATTCATTATTTTCTCACCATCACTTTTTATATCAGCTTGTACAGGCTGTATGATTAATGATAGAAGAATAGTCAGTGAAGTTAAAAATAATTTCATAAGCGTTTTTTTCTATTAAAAAATATCAGGAATAAGCATAATATCATATTTTTTGTGGTATAAAAAATGCTAATATCATGTAATGATAAAATAAAAAGGTTGTTTTCAAATGCTTAGGCATTAAATTAAAATGAAATTTGACTTGTTTTTTTAAATGAGCAGTAAATTTTTTAATTATTTTTCATGGCTATGAACAAGCCACTGATTATCCCTAACTTGGCTCACTTTAGTATTTTTTCCCACCGCTCTCGATGGGATGCATACGTGCTGCATGTTAGGTGTATGCATTCCCATGTATTAGCATGGGAACGAGGGAACCTGTAACTTGTTATTAGCCATGTTATTTTTTCATCATACAAAATCCTAAAATAAAGCAATACTGACTAGAAAACTTCTTTTTTATGAAGAGGGATATCACCAATTTAAGTGAGTTTATAGTTTCTTTAAGTCTTTTCTATCCGTAAGGATCTAATTCGGTTGATAGCGGCAGCTATTTCATATTTACGAGGTAGAGATATTGTTCCTGGATAATCAGGCTGTAACAATGATAATCCTTCTTTTTCTAATTTTACGTTAAGCCATTGCAACCACTTATCAATTGTTTTTAAATGGCTTTCTTTGTTTTTCATTTCCTTTCGGATTATTAATAGACAATAACCGATACTTCTCATTTGAGGTGCTTCTACAATATGAGGTATTGCTTCCAAGTTGATGATATCCATGCCATATTCCAATTTCTTAGGAGCATTTCTTAAATCTTTAATGCGTTTTGGAGTTTCTTTTTTTAGACGCAGGTTAGTGTACGCAGGGTTAAAATTATTAATGGATAAATATCTATTTGAGGAAAATGTAAAATGTTTATCATCGTCCTCGATAATTTCACCTAGTTTTTCTCTTACTTTAGCGGATATATCTTTACATTGATAATTATCCATCAGCAAACAAATATCTGCCTTTTGTAAAAAACTACCTAAACCACCTATAACAAAAATCATGGAAATTTTATTTTGCTTCCATAGAGGACGAACTGCTGTGTATAGTGGCTTAATAGGTTCATTATTAATGGGGAGTATTTCTTTGATTAGCTCATCTCTGTATAGAAAATTAGTTGCGCATGTATCTTCATCAAATAATAACAAACGCGATTCATTTTCTATTGCTTCAACAATACTGGCTGCTTGAGAGGTGCTTCCACTTGCATTGTCAGTGGAAAAATTTTCTGTGTGTTTACTATTAGGTAACTGACCAATAAAAGAACTGATATCAACCTGACGAATACTTCGTCCTTCTTCAGCACGGATGAAAACAGCATCTTCTCTAGTAATAATATATTCTCTACCATCTTCTGGAATATGGGCATACACGCCTGCTAGAATTGCTTGTAATAATGTTGATTTTCCGTGATATCCCCCTCCTGTTATACAGGTTATACCTTCTTTTATTCCCATACCTTGAATAGTTGTGCTGCCAGTTAGGGGAATGGTAACTTCAAGGGTTTTAGGTGATTGAAATGTTTTAACTTTAGCTCCAAGGTTAGGTTTGTCGCTAATACCACTCATCCTTGGCAAACATGATCCATTTTTAATAAAAACACACAGATTGTTTTGTTCCATATAAAACAGTATTTCTTGTCTAACTTGTTGAACAGTTAAGAATTGTTTTAATAGCTGATGAGTGTGGTCATCATAGCTGTTAGAGAAGAAGGTAAAATCAATGAGAGGGATTAATTCTTGTTCAAACATCAGCCAGGTTTGATCTGCATCAAACCGTCCACCACCAGAACCTTTAGCAGGCAAACTGAATATAAAGCGTAAATCTATCGTGTTGTGAGAAAATAAAATGCTATCACGTTCTATCATTTTCTGGCTAAGTTCAATAGTGTGAAATGAGCCACTTCCGTCTTTACCCCTGTTTTGCTGAACAAGTTTAGTGATACCTTGATTAAATCGTCGAATTAGAAAGTCAGCAAGAGCTAACCGAGATGAAGCCGAAACAAAGGATTGCTTTGGTAGCTTAGTTACTTTTATAGGTATCGTTATGTTTGCAATAGATGCTGGGTTTGCCCCTGGGCTTCCTTGAATTCGTAGAAATTGAAAGCTGTATTGAGGGAACTGAAAAACACCTTGTAATGCTTGAATTTTTTGATAGGGTGCATCAGCTAGTGATGAGATGAGAGATTTTAAGTCAGTACTTTTTAGCATTTTTAGAGTAGGTATTCTCTTACCATATAGAGTGCTGCAATTGAACGGGCTTCTGTACACTCACCTGTTGCTAACAACCCTTTAATATCATTTAGTTTCCAAGGGATAACTTCTAATTCTTCTGGTTCATCACCTTCTAATTTTTCTTCATATAAATCTTGAGCTACTACAATATCAATCATATGTTCTAGATAAGATGGTGCTAAGGAAAGTGATGTTAAGTGATGAAGTTTTTTTGCACCATATCCTATCTCTTCTTTAAGTTCGCGGTTTGCTGCATCTAAGGATTTTTCACCTGTATCAATTTTACCTTTTGGTAAACCTAATTCATATCTATCAACTCCAGCAGAGTATTCTCGAATCAATAAAATAGTATCTTTATCAAGTATAGGAACAATGAGTACTGCACCAGAAGATTGTGATCGAGTTAATCGTTCATATTCGCGTTGTATACCATTGCTAAATAGAATATTCATTGATTCAATATGAAATAGTTTAGATTTTGCAACTGTTGTTCTGTTAATTATTTTCGGATATTTGCTCATTTTTTGATATTGTTTATAGTCTTTGATAACTATAACTTACTGTTATGATTTTATGGAATAAAATTAATACTGTCTTGCTAGATATGGATGGTACTTTACTTGATTTGAATTTTGATAATCATTTTTGGTTGGAGTTTGTACCTGCACGTTTTGCCGAAGCTAATAACCTTTCTATAGAGCAAGCAAAGCGACAACTTGCTCCTCAATTTAAAAAAATGGAAGGTAAGCTGGAGTGGTACTGTTTAGATTATTGGAGTGAAGCATTAAAACTTGATATAGCAGGTTTAAAAGCAGAAATATCTGGATTAATTTCTATTCTGCCGCATGTAGTGGAATTTTTAGAAGCTGTCCATCAATCCCACCGTAAGCTTATTTTAGTGACTAATGCACATAGAGATAGTTTAGATTTAAAAATGAACAAAACTTGCTTGGAGCCATTTTTTGATCAAATTATTAGCTCACATGATTACGGGGCACCAAAAGAACAGCAAGCATTTTGGACTGAATTACAAAAACAACAGCCATTTGATCTAGAAAAAACGTTACTGGTGGATGATAGTTTAGCTGTTTTAAAGTCTGCGAGACTTTATGGTGTTAAGCATTTAGTCTCGGTTAGTCGGCCTGATTCACAATTAGCAAAAAGAGAAATTACTGATTTTTTAGCTATTGAGGATTTTCGGGAGTTGATGGCTGGTCTTTAGGTTTTGTTTTTTTAGATTCAACAGCCGTTGTTTGTTTTTTAGATTTATAAGAGGGTCTTTTAGATGGAGCAGTTTTTTTACCTTGATAATTGTTATTTTTACTGGGTATTTTTTTTGCTGGTTGTTTAATGCCCGTTGTTAATAAATCGCTAGTAATGGCATTGACGGTTATTTTTTCACCTATATACTCTTCAATATCAGGCATAGAATAGGCGTAGTCTTCACAAATAAAACTAAATGCGATACCTGTGGCTCCAAATCGTGCTGTTCTACCTATACGATGTACGTAATCTTCAACATCTTGAGGTAAGTCATAATTAATGACATGGGAGACAGCAGGAATATGTAAGCCTCGAGCGGCAACATCGGTTGCAATCATTAAATTAACTTTATTTTCTTGAAAATTATTTAATAGACGCTGGCGTTTCTCTTGTGGAACATCACCACTTAAAACAGCTACTTTATAATTATTAGCATTAAGGGAGCGGTCTAACTGCTCGGCACACCGTTTAGTATTAACAAATACAATGCATCTTTCTGGTTTATGTTTATTTAATAGTCCTAAAAGCAAAGGTATTTTTTGGTCATTAGCTGGGCAAAAAGCACTTTGAGTGATGGCTTTTGATGTAACTTCCTCTTGTTCAATTTTAACTAGAACGGGATTATTCATATGCTCATAAGCTAGCTCGGTCACTTTGTAAGATAAAGTGGCTGAAAAAAGCAAATTTAAGCGTTTTTCTGCTGGAGGCATCCGACGTAATAAAAAACGAATATCTTTAATAAACCCGAGGTCAAACATTCTATCTGCTTCATCCATGACAGAAACTTGAATATTGTTTAGAGTAAATGCATTTTGTCTCTGAAAATCAATAATACGCCCTGGTGTGCCAATAATAATATCTACATTAGTTTTGAGAGAGTCTAATTGCTTTTTGTAATCGGTACCACCATATATCAAGGCATATTTAAAGTTGAGATGTTTACCCAGTAAAAGAGCATCTTTATGAATTTGAATAGCAAGTTCACGAGTGGGGGCAATGATTAAAGCTCTTGGGTTTTTTATTTTTTCACTTTCATCGTTGATTAGCCGTTGAAAGGTGGCTAATAAAAATGCAGCTGTTTTCCCCGTCCCAGTCTGGGCTTGGCCTGCGACATCCTTATCTCGTAGGGTGAGTGGCAATGTTTTATCCTGAATAGGTGTGCACTCGTTATATCCCGCTTGTTTTAGACTTTTGATGATAGAGTCCGATAACTCCAGATTACTGAAGCGTGTTTTTGTTAGATGCGTTTTATTCATCGTTATAGGATAACTTAAAAAGTTAATTGTCTGAAATTGATTGACACATATAGCTATCAAACATATAGTTACACTTTGAAAATTTTGGAGAATAACGTGAGTGACTCGGTCCTTCATGTAACAGATACTGATTTTAATGAAACTGTTATTAAATCTAGCATCCCTGTATTAGTTGATTATTGGGCAGAATGGTGCGGGCCATGTAAAATGATAGCACCAGTATTAGATGAAATAGCCTCGGAATATGCGAATAAATTAACAGTTGCAAAAATCAATATTGATAATAATCCAGAAACACCTCAACATTTTGGTGTACGTGGAATTCCAACATTAATGATTTTTAAAGATGGTGAAGTAGAAGCAACTAAGGTAGGTGCTTTGAGCAAATCCCAGTTAGCAGATTTTATTGATAGTAATATCTAAAAGTTAAGAAAAGATATAACCCTAGTTTCACTTTTTGACAAATGATAAGCCCTGTATAGAGTGGACATTAGTTCGCTCTATCTATTCGATTTATCCACTATTATAGCAAAAGTTTATAAAAATATTTGCACTATCTTATTTTATAGACTAGAATCTTTAAGTGTCCAACTCAGGACATCGTATGTTGATCCCTCAATATTTATCAATATCATGTAACGGGTTATCCGTGTATCATTTTCTTTGAATTCTCATTTATGAATCTGTCTGAATTAAAACTAAAACAAATTAGTGAAATTGTTTCTATTGCCGAATCATTAGGTATTGAAAATATTTCAAGAGCTAGAAAACAAGAAGTTATTTACGCAATATTAAAAAAACAAGCTAAAAGTGGAGAAGACATTTTTGGTGATGGTGTATTAGAAATTTTACAAGATGGGTTTGGTTTTTTACGAACCCCTGGGAGCTCGTATTTAGCGGGTCCCGATGACATATATGTTTCACCTAGTCAAATTCGACGATTTAGTTTGCGAACGGGTGATACTATAAGTGGTAAAATACGCCCTCCCAAAGACAATGAACGATATTTTGCAATGCTTAAGGTTGAAAAAATCAATTTTGAGCTACCAGAAAATGCAAAAAACAAAATTCTCTTTTCTAATTTAACACCACTATTTCCAAATAAACGATTTTTTCTTGAACAAGGCAATGGTACTAGTGAAGACCTTACCGGTCGTGTTATCGATTTAATTGCCCCCATAGGTAAAGGCCAACGTGGTTTAATAGTTTCTCCCCCTAAAGCTGGTAAAACTATGATTCTACAGAGTCTTGCTCATGCTCTTGCTGAGAATAACCCTGAATGTTACCTGATTGTTCTTCTAATTGATGAACGACCTGAAGAAGTGACTGAAATGGAACGTTGCGTTCGAGGTGAAGTTGTTTCTAGTACTTTTGATGAACCAGCTAGCAGACATGTTCAAGTCGCAGATATGGTTATTGAAAAGGCACGTCGATTAGTTGAGCATAAACACGATGTAGTTATTTTGTTAGATTCGCTGACACGTTTGGCAAGAGCTTACAATATGACAACACCTTCGTCTGGGAAAATATTATCAGGGGGTGTTGATGCAAACGCATTAGAAAAACCAAAACGTTTTTTTGGAGCAGCAAGAAATATTGAAGAGGGTGGAAGTTTAACCATTCTAGCAACAGCACTTGTTGATACTGGATCAAGGATGGATGAAGTCATTTATGAAGAGTTTAAGGGAACTGGTAATATGGAATTACACCTTGAACGGAAAATTGCTGAAAAACGTGTTTATCCTGCGATTAATATTAATCGATCGGGTACGCGTCGTGAAGACTATTTAGTGAGTCCTGAAGAGCTACAGAAGACTTGGATCTTACGTAAAATATTACAACCTATGGATGAGTTGGCTGCTTCAGAGTTTGTGCTTGGTAAGCTTAAAGATTTTAAAACAAATTCAGAGTTTTTTGAATCTATGAGGCGATAAATAAAAGAAAGGCAAAGAAATTTGTTTATTTTTGCCTTTCATTAACCTTAATTTTTTGGTGGCACATACCCTTCGGGTATTTCAAAGCCACCAGAAAAAAGAAATTTTTCTCTTTCGGCTTCTAAAATCTTTTTGGCTTTTGGGTCAAAACTTGCTAACCGTTGTTCGTTAATAATCATCGTTTGCATATCCATCCATTCTCCCCAAGCTTGTTTTGATACATTATCAAAAATAAACCGTCCTTTTGGCCCGGGAAAGGGAGCGCTATCGAGTCCTTCTGTTTCTATGCCTAGTTTTGTACATTTAACTGTTCTCGCCATAATTTTTCTCTTTATATTGATTTTGTAATAATTTCTTGATTGGACTTGGTAAGCCCAAAGAGTGAAGTTGATTTACTTTATACCAGGCTGATTGATTCGTCTCCATCAAAATATTTATAGGGTATTCCGTTTTAACTATAATAGGAGTGTAATCAAGGTGATAGTGTGAAAAGGTATGTCGTTGTTTATTCAGCTGGTTAATGGATTGAATTGGGATATTATTTTCTAGCGCCCATGACTGAATAGCTGTTAACGAAGTATATTCAGGAAAACTCCACAACCCCCCCCAAATTCCTACCGCAGGTCTTTGTTCTAAAAGAATCTGTCCTTGATTATTTTGTAACATTAAGAAAATAATATTTTTAACAGGTAATGGCTTTTTGGGCTTGGGCGTAGGGAGTCCGGATATTTTATTCTCAAGTCTAGCAAGGCAAGTAGAGCTTATTGGGCATTCTTCACATTTAGGTTTGCTACGAACGCAAATAGTTGCCCCTAAATCCATCATAGCTTGTGTATATTCAGCAACACGTAATTTTGGAGTATAACGTGAACTTATTTCCCAAAGTTCATTACTTGTTTTAGTACTTCCAGTCCAACCAGAAATAGCATAAAAGCGGGCTAATACACGTCTGACATTACCATCTAGAATAGGTTGGCTTTTATTAAAGGCAATACTTGATATTGCACCAGCAGTTGAACGACCTATACCAGGCAATAATATCAATGAATCTAAATCACTTGGAAACTCACCGCCTTTTTCATTAATGATGATTGCAGTTTTATGTAAATTTCTCGCTCGTGCATAATAACCTAATCCAGACCAAAGATGTAAAATGGAATCGATAGGCGCATTTGCTAATGTATGAACATCAGGGAACTTTTTAATAAATTGATTGAAATAGGGAATAACCGTAGTGACCTGAGTTTGTTGTAACATAACTTCAGACAACCAAACACGGTAGGGTGAAATATATTGTTGCCATGGTAGATCTTTTCTACCATTCAAATCAAACCAAGAAAGAACTTTTTGTTGAAATAATTCTGGGGACATTGAAAAAATTACATTTAAATTACATTTAAATTACATTAAAATTGCTATAAGTACTCCTAAAAAAACACTGAAATATACACCAACTTTATTTAATAAAAATCCTTAACAACAAATATCTCCATGTCAATTGAAGTTAAAGATTTTTTTAAATAAATAATATTTTAATTATTATTAAAAGAAACTTTTTAGTGCATCACCAACACCTGGCCCAAGTTTTTCATCCAGTTTTTTTAGTATTTTATCATCAACAACTTTATCAATCTTGTCTTTATATTTAGCTTTAACCATTGATTCAATATCAAGTTGGTAAGATGGCTCGCTAAACGAACCTGCTATTTTTACAGCAAGAGGAATCCCTTTAAATTTATCTTTTTCATTAGGCTTTAGTAACCTAGCATCAATACCGAAATTTAAAGCATCTGTTGCTAAATTTGCTGTACCTTTACCTTTAACTCGCAATTTTGAAGACTCGGCTAATAAATCATTATTTGTAACTAAGCCTTTTTTAATTTGTGCAGAGCCTTTAATGACTGAAAAGACTGTTTGATCATTTTTGTTTTCAGCAGGAAGTGCTTTTCCTTGAATAAGTAGTTTGCCACCATCAATTATTTTTTGAAGATTAAATCCTTTGATAATACTGTCTTTAATACTAAAATCTACATTTCCAGCTAATGAAGATTTGATAGCTGAGGTACTATTTCCACGCCCTTGAATTTTAGCTGTTGCATTAATTAAACCACTAGCTTGTCTTTCAATTTTCATGGCTTTTAACAAAGGCTCTATTTGAATATTGGATAACTTTTCATCTAATGTTAATTGCGGTGTTTTGCGTTGAACATTAACAGAAGAGCGACCAGAGTATGATCCTTGATAAAGATGCTTTATAGATTGTTGGGTTTTTAAAAGCCCTTTTTTGGAGTTTAGTTTTAGATTAACACCTTTCATACTTAAGTCATTAATTTTTAATGAACCAATGGATAATTGGCCATCAGTATTAAGTTTTCTTAATGTTTCAACAGGAAATAGTTGGGCAGTTGCAACAGCAGCACTAGCGGGTGTAGAAATAGTTGCATCGGCCTTTTTTTCTACCTTTGGAGGTAAATAGCGATCTAAATCAATAGAGTCAACATTAATGTTAAATTTAGATGCCAGTTTGTCAAAGTTTTTTACACCAGCTGACCCAGTAATATTGGTATCATCCAATTTAACGATTAAATTATTAATATCGGCAGAGTCTTTTGTTGCTAGTAAGTTAAATTTTAAGGATAAATTATTTAATGCTTTACTATCCTTCATTTCAGGGAAAGGTATATCCATACCTTTCAAGAACTGCGCAAGATTAATGGGGGCTATATTAATAGGGCCCTTTAAGATTGGGTTATCAATAATTTGGCTTCCTTTAATGTCTGCTGACAGGTTCAAGTCACCTGCATTTAGTTTTAACTCGGAAATAGATAATGTTTGTTGACTCAGGTTGGTAGAAATATCTGCGACTAAGTTAACATTTAATTTATCTTTCATTAACCGGTCTGCAGTAATTTTAAAACCAGTCGTAGTAATAGCTTGGTTGGATAAATTGATTGCTGCATCGGTTATTAACTTAATTTTTAGTTTTTCTTCTGTTACATCATCTAAATCAAGCTTTAACCCAGAGATAGAAATAGTTTGTTGGGCTAAATTAATAGCAATATTGGATTGTAAATTGGTAGTTAGGGTTTCTCCAGGTATTGCTTTACCCGTTGTTAAACTTTTAAGGTTAATATTTGTTAAATTAAAGATATCTAATTGTTCGTTAATTGTAACTTCGGTTGACAAGTTGAGTGACTCAATTAAATTTGGTTCTTTATTAAGAAGCTCTAGAGATAACTCGATATCGATAGGCTGGTCAAAAACTAGTTCACTCGTCGTAAGATTAAAATCTTTAATTTCTGTATATTGCCCAGCTTGTTGGTCATCCCATATGATGTGAGCTTGTTCAATAGATATTCCACCTAAAGCGAGTGCCGCAAGGGGAGAAGCAACTTCTTTAGTATCTTTTGTTGTTTGTGGTTGCTGCTCTTTTTTTTCTGTACTTTTAGCTTGAGTTAAATCATCCCAATTGCTAATACCTTGTTTGTTTTTAGCTAAGTATAAATCCAGCCCCTTAAGCTCAATACGGCTGACTTCAAGCTTCTTAGATAGTAAAGGAAGTAGTTTAACCTTAACTTGACTGGCATTAATTTTTGCAAAAGGTACTTCAGAAAAATCTGGTGCATTACTCAGAATTAATTCGCCTGTAGAAACGCCAAGCCAAGGGAAAACTGATAATTTAAGGTCTCCTTTTATTTCCAGATCTCTACCCGTGTTTTCTTTAACGGCTGATTGTATTTCAGGTTTGAAATCATTTGGATCTATAAAGTATGGTAATGCAATGGTTGCAATAATAACTAACAAAATAATTGCAGCTAAAACTGATAAAATGATTTTGAGTAAGCGACCCATTTTTAATCTCACTATTTTGAAAAAGATGGAATGTTAAAAATATGAATAATAATTTAACAATAACTATTAGAGTAGATTTTAGCTGGATTACTTACTAAATCAATGTATTTAATTAAAAAAGGGGGGAGTAATGATAATAATATTACCAGCGATTATCACTGTGATTTTTTTTTATTATTCAGGTAAAAACAAAAATAATAAAGGCATAAAGTGGGCCGTTACAGGATTAATTGGTTATTTGTTAGGGTTTTCTCTTGCGATAATGATTATTGGTGAAACTTTTGTATCTGTTTTTATTGCTTGTGCGGTTGTATATTTTACTCATACTCAATTATCCAGAATGTCAAAAGAACACAGTAGAATTGATCATTAACAATCTGTTTTAGGTATAAAAAAACGGACTATTTTAATAGTCCGCTTTTAAGCTATCGATTTAAATGAGTTTATAGCTTGTCAGCATTTTTATCTAGATAGTCTGCAACACCTGCAGGAGTAGCATCCATTCCTGAGTCTCCTTTATTCCAGCCTGCTGGACATACTTCACCATGTTCTTCATGGAATTGAAGTGCATCAACCATGCGGATCATTTCGTCAATATTACGGCCTAAAGGTAAATCGTTAACAACTTGGTGACGAACTAACCCGTTCTGGTCGATTAAGAAACTACCTCGGTAGGCAACAGCAGGAGTTTCAGCTTCAACATCATAATCTTTACAAATTTGGTGATTAAGATCTGCAGCCATTGTGTAACGAACTGGACCAATTCCACCATCATTAATTGCAGTATTACGCCATGCATTATGAGTAAAATGAGAATCAATAGAGACAGAAATGACTTCTACACCACGACTTTTGAATTCATCCATGCGGTGATCTAGAGCAATTAGCTCACTTGGGCAAACAAAAGTAAAATCGAGTGGATAGAAAAATAGAACAGCATATTTTCCTTTTGTTGCTTCAGAAAAGCTGAAGGAGTCAACAATTTCTCCATCACCTAATACTGCGGGCACTTTAAAATCTGGGGCTGGTTTACCTACTAAAACACTCATTATTTATCTCCGAATATATTATAAAAAACTAAAGGTTATATGCTCATTTGATTTGAAATAGCATAGTTCTTCAGATTCTACACTAAATTAGTAGGGATTTGCGTAAAAAATAATACTAAAAATGCTACAATTAGAACCAGTTGAAACATTTGATTCAGTATTTATTTAAGTTTGAATTTATCAATAATATATTGATTTTATTTAAAAAAAATAGTTTAATGACTTATCTTTTTAAGAAAAAAAGACATCTTAGTAACAGAACGCTTGAAGTTACTATTTGTATAATATCTTGAAACGGATTAAATGCTTGAATAGCCTCTTGATTTACAAGCGAATCAAGAGATATGTTAGATATTTTCTGTCAAATTATGAGACATAAGTAGTTTATTACTATTTCACTCTATAAAGTGAGAGAACTTCAGTTAGAAATTTCTAATAAAATTAAATCTTATTTTTATTTGTAGTGAAAGGAAGGTTTTTCTTAATTCCCATAACTAAACTATGTTTTTTAATGGTGTATAATTTATATGTTAATAATAAAAATAATAAAAATTTTGAAGATCTTTGAATATGGCAAAAAATAAACATATCACAGAACCTGATACATTCGGGTATCAAGTACGTATTGTAAGAAGAGGAAAAGAAAGCAGTCGTTATTTTTCTCATAAACTATGGGGAAATAAAAATAAGTCATTACAAGCAGCTATTGCTTGGCGTAATCAAATGTTGGTTGTTTTGAAAGGCAGTAAAATGCGCTTTCTAAAGCCACCTAAAAATAAAACAACAACAGGTGTTACTGGGGTATCAAGAACAATAAAATATGATCACAGAAAAGATAAAAGTTACCTTTGTTACACTGTCTTTTGGGTGAAAGATAAAAAATCTCGAAATAAGACATTCCAAGTTGGAAATGTAGAAACTGTAACAGCTGATGATGAATTACATGCTTTTAGAACAGCAAAATTATTTAGAAGTTGCTACGAATATTCAATTGATTATGACCTACAGTTTGATGATAGCTTATTTACTGGGTGGAAAAAAGTATGCTTATATGATGACCCTGATTTAACTATTGTATATTAGTTATCTCTTTCATTTTTATACTTATTTTTAGGTTTTTTGATTTGGTGTTTGAATATAGTGTAACCACTGCATTGCCTCTTTTTTTGTTTTACTATACTGAGCTGCATGTAAAAATGATTGTTTAGCTTCTTTTAGATTATTTAGCTCAAAATAACTCATGCCCAATAGTAAATACGTATTCCCTTTGTTTTTCAATCCTCCTTTGCTAATCGCCTTATTTAAAGAGGCGATAGCTTTATCCCATTTTTCTTGAGAAACATGAATAGACCCTAACTGTTGATATAAACTTCCTATACTATTAAGCTTTGATGCAGTTTCTAAAGCATTGATAGCATGATCAAATTCTTTAGCCATTTGCCAAGAATTAGCTAACGTTTCCCAGTTTTTTGAGGTGTTTTTAATCTTTTTTTGCTTAAGCGCATAGTCTAATAAGGTTGCAGACTTATAAGGTGCGCCAGTGTATAAAAATAAATTTGCTAGGCTTAGTATTTCTTTTTCATCAGTTAGAATGTTTTTTTTGTATGCAAGTTGTTGGATAGATAAGGCTTTTTGATATTGCTTTAATTGTTGATAGGTCGATGACAATTCTCCCCAGTACTGTTTTTTATTTGGATGAAGACGAATTAACGTTTTTAAAATCTCTGCTGCAGACGAGTAATTTTCCAGTTGATAATATAACGCTAAATTGAGCTGATACCATGGTTCATTAGGTTTTTTTGACTGAGAAATAGCCTTTTTAATATAAGGTAAAGCTTTTCGATATTGTTTTAGTTGGGTATATGCATTAGCAACTAGAGCATTAATACTAGCATCTGAACTTGAGTTTTTAGTTAACCAAGGTTTCAATACTTCAATGGCTTTTTTATATTGCTCTACTGCCATATAAAGCTGTCCTAGGTTAAGGACTGCTTGCTGTTCTTGATTCTCTGGTAATACTTTTAAAGCAAGGCATTCAGATAAGGCTTTGGCTGCTTTTTTATATTGTCCATTTAAGGCGTATACAGATGATAAGCTTCTAAATACCACGGCTTGGCCGTAACTGTTAGGTTTTACTGATGTAAGAATATTTTTTAATTCTTCTTCGGCTTGCCGATATGATTTTTTTGAAATTAATTTTTCAGTTTTTTCTAGTTTTTTGTATAACCTTTCAGGCAAAGTCGTAGGTTTGTCTTTTGCAAATACAGGAGACAGCAAAAAAAGAGATAAAAGTAAAGATAATAAACGAATCATTTTTTTAATTTAAATGTCAGTATTTGTATTGCGCGTCTCTCTATAGGATTTCCATCAACAATTTTTGCTTTAAACTTCCAGCGATTGATAGCACGTAATGCAGAGCGGTTGAATATTTTATTGGGTTTAGAATCAATGACTTTCGCATCCTTTACGGTTCCTTCTTTGGTGATAATAAATTCAACTTTAACCCAACCCTCTGTGCGCCTAGATTGTGCACGCATAGGATAACGTGGTTGAATCCTAACCAAAGGGATGAGGTTAGTACTTATTTTTCCTGGACTCATGTCTCCCATAGCTAAGCCAGAAAGTAATGATCCACTAAACCGAGAGGTTTGCAAAGGGATGTCTAAATTAGGCATGTCCATTTGAGGTGCATTGCTTTGAGAAACTTGTGTTTGTTGCATCTGCATTTTAGGTGGAGGAGGACGTTTTTCGGGTGGTGGAGGCTCTTCTGCAGTATTTCTATCTTTGGTTTGAAGTTCGCTATCTCTTTTTAAACGAACATACTCCGTCATATGTAGAGGGTCTGTATTCTCAAAACTAAGCTGGTTATTGCTAATCATTGTTTGCATTAGCCAAAATAAAGCTAAGGATATAACAATACCAAAAATAAAAGAAACAGAAAGAGTTTTCACTTTGATTCTGATTCAGTTGCGATGGATGCATTCATAATCCCAGCTAAACGGATTTGATCCATAACTAAAGTTAAATTTTTAACTTTAGTTTCTTTATCGGCTGCAATAATAACAGAGCCTAAAGGTTGTTCTGCGTGTAACCGAGAAACATTGGCTCTAACTGCACGAATATCGACTAGCCTTTTGTCAATCCAGACATCTCCATTGGGTTTGATTGCCACTATAATGTTCCCCTGCTCTTTTCGAGTTGCTGTTTGAGCTGTAGGTCGACTTACATCAATGCCCGACTCTTTAACAAAAGAAGTCGTCACAATAAAAAAAATTAACATGATGAATACGATGTCTAACATCGGAGTCATATCTATATCTGCTGTTTGTTCACTATCAGAACGATTGTTTCTGCGGCGCATAGTATTAATGATATTGTAATAAATCAGTTAAGTGGCGAGTTTCTTCACTCACTCTTTGCTCGATTAATCGGCTAAAATAAAGTCCTGCAATAGCAATGACCATTCCCGCCATTGTCGGAATAGTCGCTTGGGAAACGCCTGATGCCATTGCTCTGGCATTTCCGGTACCCGTAACAGCCATTACGTCAAAAACATTAATCATACCTGTTACCGTGCCTAATAAACCAAGCAAAGGACATAATGCAATGAGCATTTTAATGATAGGAACTGTTTTACCCATACTGATTTTGGCTTCCGAAATAATACATTGTCGAATAAATAAGGCGGAAGAAGAGCTTTTATCTGATCTATTTTGCCATTGATTTAACCAGTGCTGAAGTTGATTTGGATAAGTTGTCTTAAAATACAACATTCTCTCAGCAATTAAGCTCCATAAGCAGACAGATGTCCAAAGTATTACCCATAAAACTTCCCCACCAGTGATTAAAAATTGATGAATTGTTGAAAGAAAATTCATGGGTTATTTTTCTAACCTTCGGCTTATTAATCCTGCCGTTTGCTCATCTAATATTTGCACCAGTGTACGACTGCGAGAAGCAACTAAGCTATGTAAAAAAAGTAATGGGATCGCAACGCATAGGCCTAACATAGTTGTGACTAAAGCTTGAGAAATTCCGTTTGCCATGAGTTTGGGGTCACCTGTACCAAATAAACTTATAGATTGGAAGGTGGCAATCATACCTGTTACTGTGCCTAATAATCCTAAAAGAGGTGCAACAGCAGCTAACAGTTTAATCATGGGTAATCCCTTTTCTAAAATAGGGATTTCTCGAGTAATCGCTTCATCTAAAACTAATTCGAGGTTTTCAGTATTGTCAGATTTATCCTGTTCTGCAGCAATAAATACACGACCTAAAGGATTATCTGTTGATACATTAGAAGAATTAAGCTGGTCATCCATTTTTTTCCCAATAATTGATAAATTAAACCATCGGATAATCGCGTAAATAAAACCTATCGCCCCCATTATCAGGATAATATACCCAATAACGCCCCCTTGTTGTATTCGTTCTATAGAGTCAGGTGCTTGAATTAGCATGCTAAGAATAACGCCTCTTGTTGGGTCAATACCTACAGATACTGGTCCAGACTGTGAGTTAGTCAGGTCAGAAGCCATAGATAAATATTTACTTTCAGGCTGCTTTTCAAGAAGATTAAGTCGCTTTGTATCAGGTAAAAATTCTAAGTACTCCCCATTAGATAAGGCATTAAATGTTCCAATACGAATGACCTTTGCCTCTTGAAGTTCACCAGCAGCCTGTATTTTAGTTGTAAAATGAACAACCTTTCCAGATTCTGTCATTTCCTGTTGTAAGGTAAACCATAAGTTTTCAAGCTCCCCTATTGTCGGTAATGCCTTACTGTTAGCAATCGAATCTAATTTATCTGCTCGCCCTGGAAACTGAGCTGACACCAACGATTGGCTTAAGTCGGCTTTTAAATCACCCGCAGCTTGTTTGGCAACACCAAATAACTCACCTAAGACACCACTTTTATTTTTAAGCTCTGTTTCTAATAGGCCTAATTCTTCCTCATTTTCATCTAAATGAGTTTTTAATTGACGACTTAATTGTTCTTGTTTACTTAGCGTAACAAGAGATGATTGTAATAGATGTTGTTGTTTGTTTTTATCGGCAAGAAATTGTGATTCGCGTGCTTTATTAATTTTAGCTTCAACACCTTGAGATTTTTTAACTTCTCTTAGTAATTGATCTAAACCAAGATGCTCAGCAAAAATGGGTTGTGTGAAAAAAATAAACAACCACAACATAATGAAGCTTTTCATTGGCCTGCCTCCGGTGAAGGAATGGGAAGGGAAAGAATATTAGGTGCAGTTTCTTTACGAGCGACACGGAGGCCATTACGAATGGCATTGCGGTAATCGGTAGATAATAGCTGCCATTTTTTTTGTTCTTTATTCCAATACCCAGTTTCGCTACCATCAAAATGTTGATAGTACAAAGCGACTCGACCCAAACGTAAAAAATCCACAGAGCTTGTCACTTTATTTAAAGTTAGATCTGCTCGGTAAGCCTCTATGGTATTCCCGTAGTCATTTTCAACTTGGTAAGCTTCTAAAATACGTCTAAATTTTTCAGCATTCGTTACATCTGCTCTAAGAATCATTTCTTTTAATTTAGTGACTCGCTGGTTTCTTTCTTCAGGTAAAAAAGGCAAATCTAATGCTATAAATTTTTCTAAACTATTCAACATACGTAAAATGAGAGGAACAATTTCACGTTGCGTTGTTTCAATCTCTTTTAATTGTTTCTCTATAGAGGTTTTCTCATTTTTTTGTGAATTCAGTAATTCTTTTAAATGATCGTTATATGTTGTTAATGTTTCTATTTGATGGGTTGTCGAACGATATTCATCTAGCATTTTTTGAGTTTTACCACTCAATGAGTCGATTTTTTTTTGTGAGTTGACTGCGGCAGTATTGGTTGCCGTTTCAATATTAATTGCAGAGGTTAATGGTTCTGAATAGGCTGAAAATGCGGATAAACCAAAAATGGTTATTACGAAACATTGATAAGAGCGAGAGGCAAGAGACATGTATCTTCCTGTGTAAACTATAATAAAGGTTGTTTTATGGTTGTACTTTGTTCAGTAAACCAAGTGGTGAGTTCTTGTTTGTTAATAGTACCCATATGTTTTAGCATTTTATTGTTCCGATCAAAAAAGTAAGTGAGAGGCAACTCTCCTCGCCACTTTTTATCAACATCAGGGTATAAACGAGCAGCATAATTGTCAGCAAAAACCCACTTTTGAACATGAGATAAATTTTTTAAAGATAAAATTCGATTCACAGTGGTTTCTTCCAAAAAAGGGTCGGTCGAGACCGTCACGATTTCTATTGATGGATGTTTTTTTGATAATTTACCAAGCAATGCTAATTCCTTCATGCAATACCCACAAGTTTCTGACCAAAAAGCAATAATATAGGGTTTGCCATTATTCTCTTTTTGTATCTTCTCAAACGAACCTTTTATAAAGGGTTTTATGGTTGGTTCTATGGCTAAGACACTATTAATATTAGATAATATTAGAGCAGTGAACAGTAATATTTTAATGTTTAAGTGAATTAAACTAATTTTTTTCATTATTTTTGTGTACGCACTGAAAAATACAAGCAATCATATCACAGCCAATGATTCAACCAGAATTTCCATTACTTATGATTTATTGTTAAATACAATATAAAAAATAGTTGTTGTCGGAAAAATCCAAAATATAGATTACAAAATGTAAATATTGGAAAGTTAGTTGTGCTAAGTATTTTTTTTCCTTTTAAAAGCTCTGCTTTGCTGAGCAACAAACTACCTGTACAAACACGAGTAATATATTTTTCAGTGGCTGCTTTAGTTTTAATTAAATCAAGTGCGTAAACGCCGGGGTATAACAACATAGCTATTTTTCAGTCCCCTCATTTTACATCTTTGACGATCATATAAGCTTTGTGTGCCAGATTAGAAGCAGCATCGGTTAGTTTCTTTCTTTGCTCATAGTTTTAACTGTTGTGGTAACACTTATAAAATAGATATAAGTTACCATAAAATAACGTAAATTTAGTAAATTGACGGCGATTCATAAAAATTTTTTGTTGGTTGTTTTTCAGTTAAGTCTTTAATTACAACGGTACCTGCTAACTTATCATGCCACCCTTGTTTTTTTTTATCCATTCCCATCCAAATTAAGCCAAGCCCTAGGGGTAAAGAAGACGGTATGTAAGCTAAGTGTCGTCCAATCGCTTGTTTTAAGGAAAGCTTGTTCCCCGTTTTTGCATCTACAATTTTTAGCTTTGTCACCATTTTTCCTGGTGTCCCAAAAAAATGTAACCAAAACCAAATGGTTACAATTAAGGGTGTAATATAGTTAAGAAAAAAAAACAATAATTCAAAGAAACCTTGCTCTCCTAGTTCGTATTTTTCTCCAAAGATTATTAATAAAGGGAGAATAACAAAAATAATGACTATCAATGTATCGATTATTGATGCAGTAACACGAATCCAAAATCCTGCATATTCGTGTTCATCCATATATTTTTCCTCATTAATTAGATAAAGTTTAAGTATTTTATGTTGTAGATCTATGTATTATTTAATGGATTTTTTTTAAAACTAGCTGACTTTTTAATTAATTGTATTTTTAGTTTTGGCTTTGCCTGTTGAACTAAAAGAGCTGTTTTTGCTATAGATGAATCTGTTGTTTGGTCGTCAGTGAATGCAAAGGTAGAAATCGTGGGTTTTCTAGTTTCTAAATCAATGCGTGGTGAAGAAAGAATCGAGCCAAACACTTTATTTAAAAGTATTTGGGGCAGAGTCTTGAGCATTAGAAGTTAAGAATTCAGTTGAAGCGGATGAGTTGAAGATATAACTAATCCTGCAATGGAAGAATGTAAACCAAACTTTAACTTCATACTATAGATTCTTAATTGTTTTTGAAGTTGCTGGTTAATATTCCAGCAACAGAAAATGCACGTTAATATTTTTTATGCAAAAGGTGAGCCAGTTTTTTATAGCCTTAGTTTGAGAGTATAGTAAGACAAAGAATACTTGAATATAAACTAAACAATGTCATTTAGCTTTATTTAATTAGCTAAAAGTCTTATTTTAGTAATTCTTCTTAATTTAATTTTAATATATAGAATTTTAAGTTTTGGTTTATTAGTTTGTATCGCCACATAGCTCTATTTGAATACCCATAAAAGTATCTGTCAATTTTAAAGCTTGCTTGGTATGGGGACTTATTAGTATTCGCAACCCTAAAGGTCATGCTCTGAAACTAAATTTAATCGCACCTTAAGAAGTAAAACGGTTAAAATGATAGGTTTTATATGGCTTTTGAATGAATTTATGTACGTATATTTTATTAGCGTATCTGAATTTATTCTGAGTATTTGTTAATAGTATATTTCTATCAATACCATGCAAAGTAAATTTAACACTGATGATTTAAGAATTAGCGAAACCAAAGAAGTTGTTGCGCCTGTTCAAGTTCATGATGAAATTCCTATGACTGAAACGGCAGCAAATACAATTTTGAAGGCACGGGATGATATTCATAAAGTTTTAATAGGGGAAGATGAACGTTTAATTGTTATCGTTGGACCTTGTTCTATCCATGATACTAAAGCGGCTGAAGAGTATGCTGGATTATTAAAAACAGTAAAAGATGAATTAGAGCGAGACTTAGTTATCATCATGCGGGTTTATTTTGAAAAACCACGAACGACTGTTGGTTGGAAAGGGTTAATTAATGATCCTGACTTGGATGCAAGTTTTAATATTAATAAGGGGCTTAGAGTAGCTCGGCAGTTATTATTAGATTTAAATAATATTGGAATTCCTGCAGCAACTGAATATCTTGACTTGATTACACCTCAATATATTTCAGATTTAATTTCATGGGGTGCAATAGGTGCTAGAACTACAGAAAGCCAAGTGCATAGAGAGTTAGCTTCTGGTTTATCTTGCCCAGTTGGATTTAAAAATGCAACTGATGGAGGAATAAATGTAGCAATAGATGCGATTAATTCTTCTATGAGACCTCATCATTTTTTATCAGTGACTAAAGAGGGACGGTCTGCAATTTTTTCTACTAAAGGAAATGAAGATGCGCACATTATTTTACGGGGTGGAAATGATGAACCTAATTATGATGCGGTTAATGTTGAAAAAGTAGCAGAAGGGCTCAAAAAGTCAGGATTAGCATCAAGGGTTATGATTGATTTTAGTCATGCGAATAGTTTAAAGCAGAGCCATCGTCAATTAGTCGTTGCAGAAGATGTAGCAGAACAACTAGCTGGTGGTGATAGCAGAATTAAAGGTGCAATGGTTGAAAGTCACTTAAAATCAGGACGGCAAGATCAGGTTGATGGAGAGCCTTTAACCTATGGAAAAAGTATTACAGATGCTTGTTTAGGCTGGGATGATACAGTTCAGTTATTGAACAATCTTGCTAAAGCTGTTCAAAAACGAAGACTAGTAACAAAAGGATTGGAAGCAGAATAATGAAAATAAGTATAAATGGTGATATTCGTGATTATAGTGACGATTCTGTTGTTGCAGACATTGTCGATGAAATGGGGCTAACGGGAAAGCGGATTGCAATTGAATTAAATAAGGAAATTTTGCCTCATGATCAATACAAAATAAAATTGCAGGTTAATGATCAATTAGAAATTGTACAAGCAATTGGTGGTGGCCAAAATGATTCGTTTACCCTTGCAGGTCAGGACTTTTCATCAAGGCTCTTAGTGGGTACTGGAAAGTATAAAGATATGGAAGAAACAGCACGCGCGATAGAAGCGAGTGGCGCTGAAATTGTAACGGTTGCGATTCGTCGGACTAATATAGGCCAAAATGCTGACGAACCTAATTTATTAGATGTTATCTCTCCTGATAAATATACTATTCTGCCTAATACTGCAGGATGTTTCACAGCTGATGATGCAGTAAGAACTTGTCGTTTAGCAAGAGAATTGTTAGGAGGACATAAACTAGTTAAATTAGAAGTTTTGGCTGATCAGAAAACATTATTTCCTGATGTCGCTGAAACCTATTCAGCAGCAGAGTTATTAGTAAAAGATGGTTTTGATGTGATGGTTTATACGAATGATGATCCCATTGCAGCTAAACGTTTAGAGGATATTGGTTGTGTTGCTGTTATGCCATTAGCTGCGCCTATTGGTTCTGGTCTGGGTATTCGTAATCCCTATAATATATTAACAATTGTTGAAAATGCGAATGTACCTATTCTTGTTGATGCTGGAGTAGGAACAGCTTCAGATGCGGCTCTAGCAATGGAATTAGGCTGTGATGGTGTTTTAATGAATACGGCAATAGCAGCAGCTAAAAACCCAGTGCTTATGGCTTCTGCAATGAAGAAAGGAATTCAAGCGGGCAGAGAAGCTTATTTAGCCGGTCGTATGCCAAAAAAACGATTTGCATCAGCTTCTTCCCCATTAGATGGGTTGTTTTTCTAGAAAATCAATAAAGTAAATGTAGACTAGGTTTTAGAGTCTGGAACAAATATTATAAGATTGACGCTTCCTTGCTTTACGCTAATGATTGAATTAATCAAGAATTTTAAAGTTTTAACTGTGTAAATGACGACTTCTGAAAAAGAATCTCACCCAAGAATCAAGAGCTATATACTTAGACAGGGTCGGGCAACAGTTGGTCAACAAAATGCTATTGATAACGTTTGGGATGACTATTGTTTAGACCCTTCTAAAATATATGATTATGCTCAGATTTTTGGTAGAGATGCTCCTCTTATTATGGAAATTGGTTTTGGAAATGGGAGTAGTCTTGCAGAAATGGCACGAAATAATCCTGATTTAAATTATCTGGGTATAGAGGTGCATAGGCCGGGTGTTGCGAGATTATTGATGTTATTAGAAGAACAAGGGATAAAAAATGTAAGAATTTACCATCATGATGCGATTCAAATCTTAGAGACAAAAATTCTTGATCACTTTTTAGCAGGGGTACATTTGTTTTTCCCCGACCCATGGCAAAAAAGGCGGCATCATAAGCGGCGAATTGTTCGCCCTAGTTTTGTACAGATATTAAATAAGAAGTTGAAAAAAGGCGGATATTTTCATGCAGCCACTGATTGGGAGCATTATGCAAAAGATATGGTGTCAACTTTATCATCTCCCAACTCTAACAATGGACTAGTAAATACCAGTGTAGATGGAGTGTATTGTCCTCGCCCAGAATATAGACCTCTTACAAAATTTGAAAATCGCGGGTTACGCTTAGGGCATGGTGTGTGGGATTTGATTTTTAAGAAAATCTAAATTAGTCGTTAACTATTGTTTCAAACAGTTGTTAACGTTATTAGTTTTAAAGCTTCGGTATTTATTATGCTGCAGTTGCAAGAGTACTAAATTGTGATTGTTTCAAGCGCATTGACTTAATGATCATAGCCAGCTCTTTTCGCTGAGATTTTAAAGGTTCTAACTCTGCTTCTAGGCTAGTAATACTCTCTGCAACAGACCCTTTTGAGTCGCTTATTTTTCTAAGCATATACAAACGACTTTCTATTTCTTTCTTATGTTCTTTAATTTGGTGCATTAGAGGAGTTAAGACGCTCTTACACCACGTTAACGCATCATGTTGAGCTTCTGTTAATATATTTCGAGCTTTAGTGATTAAGGTACTGTAAAGCTTGTTGATAACTAAACTTTGTTCAGTCATCGTTGTTTTAGAACTGCTTCGAAATGCTTCGCCTTCTTCAAAAATTTGTTCTAATTCAAACTGGTACTGTTTAATCGAGAATAGTTGAGGTTCAATTTCTTTAAAGCCGTAGTCATCTTGGAATTTTTTATGAATTGCTTTAACTAAAAGACGTGTTTCATTAGTAATATCAACAGAGTCTTGAAGTAAATCACTAAGATCATCGAACAATAGTCGAATATTTTGTTTCATTCCATAAGTGGTTAGACTTTTGGACATATCATCCTTAGTTCTTGCAACAATAATTTCAATTTTTTCACTAGAAAAAGATTCAATTAATTTCTTTGCTTGAACAGCAAACACTTTCCGACTTGCTTGGAAATTTTCGACATGAGCCATATAGGCGTTTTGCCTATCCCTTGTCTCAGCCATTAATTTTCCAGTCATTTCATCATTATCAAAATCAATTTTTTTAAATTCACCTAGCTGTGACTCAGCATTGGTTAGTTTTGTGTCAGTTAAATTGAGCGATTCTGAAACTAAAAATCCAATGTCTTTGTTTACTGTTTCCATCAGTATTTCTCGACGTTGTTTCAAAATATCTTCTGACAAATAGTTTTCTAAATGTCTTAAACGACTTCTTTCAAGTAATTCATCATCGGACTTAACTTTTGCTAATAAAGCTTGTTTGGCAGAAACAGGAAAGACAAATTTTTCTTCTAAGTTTAAAAGAGATGCAGATGATTGAAGTTGTTTTTGAATAGATTCTTCATAGCCGTCTTCGCCAGCAAGATCATCCCACATAGAGTCAATCTTATTCAAAGCAACCGCTAAACCTTGTTTGTTATTACCTCTAGAGTTACAAACATGATTTCTCCACATTTCCATGTCACTTTTTGTAACTCCTGCATCTGCAGCTAAAACAAAAACAATAGCTTGCGCACTAGGTAATAAGCTTAGAGTCAGTTCTGGTTCTGTACCTAGTGCATTTAATCCTGGAGTATCAAGAATGCAAAGGCCTTCTTTTAGTAAAGGATGGGGGAAGCTGATAAGTGCATGACGCCAGCAAGGTATTTCTACAGTTTCTGGATTGATAATTCCTTGTTCTGCTGCTTCACGTTCATTCCATAAACCTAATTCATCCGCCATATGTTTACTGACTCGTTTAGTCTCAACTAAGGCTTTAAATGCTTTTTGCATTTGAGCTGGAGTCTCACAGTCTAATTCTATACTGATCCACAAATCAGGGTTTTGCTTATATTCAATTAATGAAGTTTCTTCTAGTCGGGTTTCGATTTTTAGTAATCGAATATAGCTGCCTTTAGGATCGTGAAACAATTCAGTCGGACACATTGTTGTTCTACCAGCAGCAGAAGGAAGTAACCGTACACCTGTTTCAGCGAAAAAAAGTGAATTTATAAGTTCTGTTTTTCCTCGTGAGAATTCTGCGACAAAAGCGAGTGTTATCTTGTCAGATTTTAAGCCGTCTAAAATATTTAAAACAATATCTGTACTATGGGGGTCACTCAGTTTATAGCGAATACGCCAATCTTGGTACAATTCAATAGCTCCGTGTAACCGCTCACGCCATTGGGTATATTCATGCAACTGTTCTTTAAAATCTAAATTACTCATGTCTAGCTTTTATCGTATGTTGGCTGTACTAAAGAAAGGTCTACTCTGTCAGATAATTGTAGACTAAAAATGAAGAGCTGTTAAGTATTTGATATCAGAATTTTAAGATATTCTAGCTCAATTTTAAAAAAAATTAAATGCCATATTTTAAGCGATATTGTTTGATTATTTCCAGTTGATTAGCAGAATTTCCATCTAATTCTAAAAATTCAATAATATTCTCAAGTGAAATGATAGAGATAACAGGTATTTTAAAGCGCTCACTAACTTCTTGAACAGCCGATAAATCGCCCTCTCCAGTTTCTTGTCGGTCTAATGCAATTAAAACTCCGGCAGGTGTTGCCTTCTGGTTTGTTATAATTTCTACTGATTCTCTTACAGATGTTCCTGCAGTAATAACATCATCAAGAATTAGAACATTACCTTGTAATGCACTCCCAACAAGAAGCCCCCCTTCACCATGTTTTTTAGCTTCTTTGCGGTTAAAAGCAAAAGGAATATCTTTTTTAAGCAATGAAAAGGCTATTGATGTGGCACTGACTAAAGGAATGCCTTTATAAGCAGGGCCATATAGGATATCTATTTCAAGCTTTGATTCTATTAGTGTTTGAGCATAAAACTGTCCTAATTTACCTAATTTCCCCCCGCTGTTAAATAAACCAGTATTAAAAAAATACGGACTAACTCTCCCTGATTTTAATTCAAATTCTCCGAATTTTAAGACGCCGCAATCGAGTGCATATTGAATAAATTGTTTTTGGTAATTTAGCATGGCCGTTATTTACAGCATTTTAAGTGTGAAAGTTTAAGATATATTCGTAAATAAAAAAATAACAATCAAATTATCACTTCTATAGTACAGCAACTTTTAAGAAATAGCGTTAAGTTATAAATTTTTTTAAAATTTCATCTAGAAAATCCCAACCTTTAGCTGTGCAGGAATAATGATTATTTTGTTTAGTTAACAAACCTTGGTTTAGGCAAGTAGTCAGTGCCGGTTCTAATGTGGATGGGGCTAATCCTGTCGATGATTGATAATGCGCTAAATTAAAGCCTGCTTTTAAGCGTAACTGGTTCATTAAAAATTCTAGTGGTAACTCTTCCAAGGATATTTTAGTTAAAGAAGGAGACCTATCTTTTAAATACTGTTCAGGGCTTTTCGGTTTACTAGTACGAACCATATTTGTTGGATGTAAAAGACTTAGCTTTCCATGAGCACCAGCACCGATACCTAGATAGTCACCAAATTGCCAATAGTTAAGATTATGCTGACAATGAGCATTATCTTTTGCATAAGCAGAAACTTCGTATTGTATAAAACCTGATTTAGCAAGTAATGACTGACATTGAGTTTGTCCTGTATAAATTTGTTCATCTTTGGCTAACTGAGGAGGAAATTTATGAAAATAGGTATTAGGCTCTAGTGTTAGTTGATAAAAAGAGATATGGTTTGGGTTTAAATCAATGGCAGTTTGAATATCATTTAGCATGTTTTGATTACTTTGATCTGGTAGTCCAAACATTAAGTCAAGGTTGATATTTTTAAATCCTGCTTTACGAGCAATCTCAACAGCTGTTATTGCTTCTTCTGCTGAATGGATTCTACCCAGTCTTTTTAATTGCACATTATTAAAACTTTGAATACCGATAGATAATCGGTTAATTCCTATCGCCCGAAAATCTGAAAATTTTTGACTTTCAAAGGTTCCGGGATTAGCCTCTAATGTTATTTCTAGATTTTTTTGGAATGGTATCATATTAGAAATACCTTTTAGTAAAGTGTCAAAACTCACGGCTGAAAATAAACTGGGTGTTCCTCCTCCAATAAAAATACTACTAATCATTTTAGGTGCCTTTAATAGCTGAATATCTTGTTGTAAATCATGGAGTAAAGATGCTATATATTGTTGTTCTGGTGCTTCTGATTGAAGGGTATGAGAATTAAAATCGCAGTAAGGACATTTTTTAATACACCATGGGATGTGTATGTATAAACCTAATGAATTCAAAATTGACTCGCAGAATTTTCAGGTTCTTCAATAACAGGGTTAGATAAAATGCCAATACCCTCTATTTCAATTTTAACTCTTTGTCCTGGTTTCATATATCCACGAGGCTTCATTTTAACCCCAACGCCACTTGGGGTACCTGTAGCAATGACATCTCCAGGTTCTAATGTCATCGCTTTAGTTAAATACTCTATGATTTCGTAACAATTAAAAATCATATGTTTAGTATTGGAGTTTTGTCGAAGATCTTCATCAACCCATGTTTTTATATATAGATTATGAGGATCTTTAATTTCATCTTCAGTGACTATCCATGGCCCCATTGGGCCGTGAGTATCGAATGATTTTCCTAGCGTCCAAGTTGGAGATCGGATTTGCCAGTCACGAACAGACACATCATTAACAATAGTATAGCCAGCAATCACTTGATGTGCTTTTTCTGCGGGAACATGTCGGCAGTACTTACCAATGACAAAAGCTAATTCCCCCTCGTAGTCTAATTTTTCCGAGACAATAGGGCGATGAATTGCATCGTTGTTTCCTATTACACAAGTAGTTTGTTTAGTGAAAAACATAGGGTACTCAGGTTTTTTTAACTGTGTTTCATTGATATGGTCTGCATAATTGAGGGCAATGCCCAAAAACTTACCGGGTCTTGGAACAGGGGCTTGTAATTTAATATCGGCTAAAGGAATACGCTTTCCCCCGCTGTTGATCAGCTTTTGCATTGCTAACTTTGCTGATTCTCCAGCATTTATAAAATCAATGATATTATCTGGAGTATTGGGGTTACCTTCACATGAGAAAATCTCATTTTCAACAATGGCGCCTAGGTGGGAAGAATTATTATAGAAAAAGGTTGCAAGCTTCATGGTTTTAACTTTATAAAATTAGAGCTTAAGTATAAATCTAACAGGTTTAAATTGTTAGAGAGGTTTTCTGCATAATTCATCAGTGTTCCCATATCATTC
>JAGLDH010000152.1 GCA_023145835.1 Methylococcales bacterium | reverse complement strand
GGAATAATCGCTAAAAAAGTTTTATTTTTATACATTAAAATACTTTGTGATATTCAAGGTTAGCTTTTTCATACTCATCTATTCTTCCAATATCTAACCAATACTCTCTAATTGGAAAAGAGATGGTATTTTCATCCATTTCTATCAATTTATCAAAAAGCATTGGCATATCATAAAATTCATCACTGGGTATTAATTTTATACAATCAGGGGTGAGCATATAAATTCCTGCACTGACAAAGAATTTATGTACAGGCTTCTCCTCTACTGATTTAATTTTACCATTATCAATATGCACTACACCATATGGGACTTGAAAGTCATACTCACGTACACACATACTTGCCACAGCATTATGACTTTCATGAAAATCTAATAAGCTCTCAAAATTAATATTGGTTAACAGATCACCATTCATTACGAAAAAAGATTCTTTTGGTTTCTCTGTCAATAAACCAAGAGCACCGGCTGTTCCCATTTTTTTATGCTCTGAAATATATTCAATATTGACTCCAAATTGACTACCATCACCAAAATGTTGCTGAATAACGTGTGACTTATAATTGACACACATGATGATATTTACAAAACCATAACTAGCAAATTTTTCTATTATTGTTTGAAGTATCGGTTTATTACCAACATGTAACATTGGTTTAGGTGTATTTTCTGTTAATGGCCTTAACCGAGAGCCAAGCCCACCCACCATTAACACGACTTTATTCGGATGAACTTCCGGCTTTAAAAGCTCATCCAATAGACTAACACTAACAACAATTCCTTTTTCATCAACAACAGGAATTTGATGTATTTTCTTAGAAGTACAGATTTTTATTATTTCTTCTTTACTTGCATTAACACTAACAACAGTAGGTGTTTTAAAATAAATATTTACTATTGTATCGCTTAATGCAATCCCTTTTAAAATACCTCGTCTAACATCTCCATCTGTCAAAGTTCCTAATAATTTATTATCTTTATCAACAACTAATGCAATTTTAACCGCCCCACTATCTATAATAGTTAGTGCATCTTTGATTGTAGAATCAATAGTTAATTTTATTTTTTCTATATCTTTCATTTCCAGCTATCCTTATCTACAAACTTTTTATTTATCGAAAATTTTGTTTTTTCTAACTCTGTAACAATAATTTCAGCAGCTTGCCCAGCCCCATAAATATTTTCAGTTTCTGCACATATTTTTTTAAATTTTTCAGATAACACATAAGCAATGTTGTTTTTTAACATGTTAATTTCACAATCAACAATATTATCACTCTGCAACCTACCTTTCTGCCTGTCACCAATATTTACAACAGGTTTTTTAAAACTTGCCGCTTCGATAATTCCACTAGATGTATTTCCGATTAGAATATCTATATATTTCATTGCACTTAAATACCTAACCTGCCCTAAATTTTTAACTACTTTATATTTAATTGGATTTGTTTGACAAAACTGTTCTATTTTTTGATTAATGACCCTGCCATTATCATCAGCATTTGCATAGGTAAATAAGATATTTAAGTCTGTTTGTGACAGCGTATTTAAGATTTCTCCTATATCAGCATAAATATCACTTTTCCCCAACGTAACTGGGTGATAGGTAAAAAGTGCACTCTTAGAACCAAAATGCCACTTCAAATTTTCCTCTAACTCTTCTTTCGAGAGCAACCTCAGATTTAAGATATTATCTATACCAGGAGCACCGCTTGTAAATACTCGTATAGAGTCTTCACCCATTTGTATAATTCGTTTTCTATACTCTTCAGTGGATGTAAAATGCAAATAACTCATTTTAGTTATTGAGTGTCTTATTTGCTCATCAACAGCTCCTTCTGTTTTTTCGCCACCATGAATATGTCCTATAGGAATATTCATTAGCATTGCTGTAGTAGCTGCTGCATGTGTTTCAAAGCGATCTCCTAATAGCAATACAAGGTCAGGCTGAAGATTCTTATAAGCATCAGAAAGTAGAATTGTCGCTAAACCTGTTGATTTTGCAATAGCTGCTTTAGTGTCTGATGATAATAAGTTTTCAATTTTTTTATCAATAACAAAACCATCTTTTTCTATTTGTTGATAAGTACTACCAAACTCTTCTGAAAGGTGCATCGTTGTAGCAATAACTTGAAGACAGAGCTTATCAGATGATTGAATTTTCTTCATCACTGGATAAAAAAGACCATATTCTGCTCTTGTACCCGTCACCACACAAATTTTTTTCATTAAATTATTTCTTCTATTTTATGGCCTTATTTTTACAACCACACATTTAAGTATAGTAACGTTTCTTCTTCCTTGCCTTGAAAATACTATTTAATTTTTTACAATCAACAAGGTTATCATCTTGCTATATTGACACTCATTTTTTGACTCTATTAGTTTAAATTAAATCCTCTTCTTGATAATCCCTTTGTGCGATTTTCCCTATAACCTCATCCCATCGCATAGGAGAAATTCCTTTGCCTGGCCTTTTAATAGTAAGGTTTTCTTCACTTAAAATATCACCTTTTTTTATAGATGTTTTTGCAATAATAGATTTTCTAGCGATGACGATATTTGGCTGCTCGCTTTTACTTGGTTTTTTTACACTAGACCCGAGAGCCAATTCTATATTACGGATAGTTTTTACCATTTCTTCTAATTCATCAGGCTCTAAAGATGCTTTATGATCAGGTCCTTCCATATTTTTATCAAGCGTAAAATGTTTTTCTATCACACTTGCACCCATTGCAGCTGCAGCTATATCAACTTCGATACCCAGTGTATGATCAGAGTAACCAAAAGCAATGTCAAAAGCAGTACCAATAGTTTGCATCGCCCGAAGATTTACATCTTCCATAGGAGTTGGATACATCGTATTTGCATGAAGTATAGTTATTTTTTTTCGTTGTGTTCCTGCATTAACTAATATATTCAGAGCATCTTCAATTTCACCTAAGTCTGCCATACCTGTTGATAGAACAACCTGTTTATTTAAAGAGCCTATATGTTTTAAATAAGGAAGGTTTGTAATTTCACCACTTGCAATTTTAAAAATATGTAGTCCAAGCTCATTCAGAAGCTCAATGCTATCGTGATCAAATGGAGTTGAAAGAAACATAATGTTTTTTTCAACACAATAGCTCATCAACAGTTTATGGGTATCTATATCAAGTTCTAATTTTTTAATCATATCAAATTGAGACTCTTTTGAATCTGTTGTCTCTTGTTGATAAGTAGCCTTTTGAGCATTTTTGCTAACTAAATTTTTAGCTTTAAAAGTTTGAAATTTAACCGCATCAGCACCTGATTTTGCAGCAACATCAATTAATTTTTTTGCTAGCTGAATATCTCCATTATGATTGACTCCTGCTTCGGCGATAATAAATACTTTACTCACAATTCCCCCTTAAAAACACTTCCAGCTTTAATGAACCCATCACTCATAGATTCAACATACTCTTTACTAACAGCATTGCTACCAAAAAAAGTCCCCTCTCTAATGGTGACCCCACCATTCACCACAGCAGATGTTGAAATATGACAATGATCTTCAACCGTCACATCGTGTTCTATTAATGCCTTAGAATTAATAATGCAGTTTTCCCCCAATATAGCTCCTGCATTAACCAGAGAGTCATGCATCAAAATTGTGCCTACACCTACCATCGCATGTTTTGATAAATAAGCACGTGGGGATATGATTGTTGCCAGTTTTGCACTTTCTGATTTTAATTTAGAAAATATATTTTTTCTCAAAAGAGGTGAAGTGATCTGTCCCACAGTGACTAAAAAATTACACCCATACTTTACATATTTTTCTATATCAATATCAGCACCAATTATATCGTAGCCAAATATTGTTTCACCAACTGAGCTCGGTTGATCTAATATACCAATGATGTCATATTTTTCTTCTTGCTCTATTACATCAATACAAGATTTACAGTGTCCTCCCCCTCCAAGTAAAACTATTTTTTCCATTAAGATGTGACTCCACTTGGAATATTAACAACTCTATTCTCTAACCATAATGAATTAGATAGATCTCCGCTCTGGCAATCTTCGAACATTTTTATTTTACTCATTAAAACCCAGATAGGACGAGTCATTACACTCATATCATTTGTTTCTTTTAAAAAAGTATTTCTTTCTTGACTATCTTTTAAAATGACTGCATTTAACCAGTAATTAACTGTTGTTTCTTTTTGCTCAGTAAAAAAATCAATATTATGCTTGTAAAAAAAATTAATATAATTTTTTGCCAGTTCTCTTTTATTTTTTAAAATAGCATTTAATGATTCCATTTGTGCACAGCCCAGAGCAGCATTTAAGTTTGGCAAACGGTAGTTGTAGCCTATGATATCGTGATTATATTCGAATGAATGAGGAACTTTTGCGGTTGTCGTTATGTGTTTTGCTTGTTTTGCTAGTTTTTCATCATTGGTAATAAGCATCCCCCCTCCTCCAGTTGTAATAGTTTTATTACCATTAAAACTAAGTACTGATATTTTACCGAAAACGCCAGTATGTTTCCCTTTGTAATAACTCCCAAGCGATTCTGCAGCATCTTCTACTAACGTAATAAAATATTTGTCACATATATCTTTAATCTCATCAATTTTACAAGGATGTCCAAAAGTATGCATTGGAACACAGGCTTTTATGATTTTCCCTGTTACTTTATTAACACACTGATTATTTTTTATACCTGTATTTTGCTGTAAAAACTCTTCTAATGCTGCTGGTGATAATCCCATTGTATCTCTATCAACATCAATAAAAACTGGCTTTGCATTACAGTAGCTTATTGCATTACAAGTGGCTATAAAAGTTAGTGGCTGAGTTATAACCTCATCACCTTCTTCCACCCCTACTAATAAAAGAGCAATATGTAGTGCTGCTGTTCCATTTACAGTAGCTATTGCATATTTTGCTCCTGTATATTCAGCTACCATTTCTTCAAATTGATCGACAAATTTACCTACAGATGAAACAAAAGTTGAATCTATACACTCATTTAGATATTTTTTTTCATTCCCCATAAAAACAGGCTCATGCAAGGCAATAAATTTTTTTTCTGGGTAGGCTGATTTAATAAATTCAATAGTTTCTTCAAACATTACATTTTTCCATCTAAATATTTACCCGTTTCTTTATGACCAAAGCCCGGAATCATTTTAAAAAATAGATCTATAATTTGTTTTTTTTGCCATTCTTTCTTTGTTTTTAATGCTGTAATCGTTTGTTCAAATTCAATTAAAAGTGTTTCATTAAATGCCGCTTCATTTTTGATTATGCCTAAATTCTTAAACCTATCCATATCAAGTGTTTCTTTGGCAGTAAAAAATTCTTCAAAACTTTTTTCACCTGTGGTGTCACTAGATACAAATAGACAAGGCCATTTCCCTTGCTCAGGTAATTTTTTAACTAGCTCTCTTGCTTCCTCCTCATCTTTACACAAATAAGGTTCGAAACCTTTTTCTTTTAAATATTTAATGGCAATATCAGCAAAAGAAATCAGATGTAATTCCTCACTCAATTTTGGAAAAAATACATCTCGATTTTCTCCAAAAATACAACTCATTAAACAAAGCTCTCCACTTTCTTGAGGCGTGACAAAATAGCGTTTAATGTCATTAGGTGCAACTATAGGTTGCTTTTTTTCTATCCTTTGATTAAATCCATGTAATAGTGAGCCATCACTAAAGGCAACATTTGCAAAACGTGCCGTTGAAATATTAATTTCTAATGACTTCCGCATTAAAAACATTTCCATAATACGTTTAGATGCTCCCATCATATTAACTGGATTTGCTGCTTTATCGGTAGAAACGCAAAAATATTTTTTAGTGCCATTATCGATAGATTGCTGCAATGTTTTGTCAGTATTAAAAATATTTACATCAATCATTCTCATGAGTGTAAAAGGATCTTTTTCACTACGTACATGCTTAAGTGCCGATAGATTCAATACATAATCATATTGTCCATCAGATTTAATAAAAGCATCATATTCAATACTGCCAATATCAAGCGCAAAAGTTTGAAAATCACCCTCTATATAGCCAAAAGAACTTCTAATATCTCTCACCAACTCAACCATGTTGTTTTCACTAATATCTACAGCATGAAGTTTTTTAGGTTTTCTTTTGAAAATTTCTTTTGTAACAGCTTGACCAATTGAACCAGCAGCTCCTATAACAAGAAATGAAGAGTTTGAGATGATTTTTTTTAACTCTTCCTCATAATATGCAATATCAGTGAAAAACAATTCTTTATCTCGATCTATTAAATTTAATATTTTCATTCGTTAATATTTATGTTTGATGTGCCAACACTTTTCAGGACACAAAATTACACAGATTTTTATGCGTTTCATAATCTTCAGGTGACAAATAGTCCTTTGCAGATATATTCTCTAAATTATAAAACCCTTCAATATATTTAAATATTACTTGCTAATTTTATTCCTAGTTCATAATTTGTAATAATATAACTATCCAGACATTGTTAATTTAATATAGTTTCTGGTGCACCATTTCACCTTAGCTTCAAAAGTAGTACTGAAATATTTAAGCACATCTATTATTTGCTATATCACTTTGACTTGCGTCTTAAGGGCTTGTTCAGAAATGTATAGAAAAGTTGTTATACCTATCAATAGTAAAATTTTAAACTTTCGAGCCTCTTGCAAAACTCCAGATTT
>JAGLDH010000151.1 GCA_023145835.1 Methylococcales bacterium | reverse complement strand
GTCATTAGAATTTACCGTAATAGCCCTCTTTTAATGCATCGAATAGATTAGCAGCTGAGTGTATTTCACCATCGTACTCTATTTCTTCATTTCCTTTTACTTCAATGACATGGCCATCTTCTAAAGTAAACTGATAAGTTGTTTTTTCTAAATCTTCTTCTTTTACCAATACACCCTGAAAGACTTCTGGGTTAAATCTGAATGTGGTGCAGCCTTTTAATCCTTTATCGTAAGCATATTCATAAATAGACTTAAAGTCTTCATATGGAAAATCAGTCGGGACATTGGCTGTTTTTGAGATAGATGAATCTATCCATATTTGTGCAGCAGCTTGTACATCAACATGCTGTTTCGGAGTTATATCATCTGCGGATATAAAATAGTCCGGCAATTGATTGTCGGGGTCTTCGCTGTACGGCATTGCACCAGGATTGATCAATTCCCGATAGGCCAATAATTCAAATGAAAATACATCTATTTTTTCTTTACTCTTTTTACCTTCGCGAATAACATTTCGTGAATAATGATGTGCAAAACTGGGTTCTATACCATTACTTGCATTGTTAGCTAAAGATAGAGAAATAGTTCCCGTAGGCGCTATAGAACTATGGTGAGTAAAACGAGATCCCTGTTCTATTAGTTCATTAACCAATTCAGGTTCTTCAGTGGCCAAAAGTTGCATATAGCGACTATATTTTGCATGTAAAACTTTACCTAAGACTTTATCACCTTTCTTATACCCATCTTTTTTCATTTCAGGTCGTTTATGTAACATTTCTCCCGTTACACTATATTCTTGTTCCATCATGGGTGCTGCACCCTTTTCTTTTGATAATGCAAGCCCTTCTTTCCATCCTTCTATAGCCAGTGTTTTGGTTATTTTTTCTGTTACTTCTAATGACTCTTTTTCACCATACTTTAAGCCTAACATGGTTAGTGTAGAGCCTAGACCTAAGTATCCCATCCCATGTCGACGTTTACTGGTGATTTCATCACGTTGTTTTTCTAAAGGCAAACCATTAATTTCGACTACGTTATCTAGCATACGTGTAAAAATACGGATCGTTTTACGGTATGTTTCCCAATCAAAACGTGCACTGCTAGTAAAAGGTTTGTCTACATAACGAGTTAAGTTGATTGACCCTAAAAGACAGCTCCCATAGGGGGGTAAAGGCTGTTCTCCACATGGGTTTGTTGCTCTAATATTTTCACAAAACCAGTTATTATTCATTTCGTTGACTTTATCAATCAAAATAAACCCTGGTTCTGCATAGTCATAGGTAGATGACATAATTATGTCCCATAAACGACGTGCTGGCATCGTTTTAGTGATTTTACAGGCCACCAAACCATCGCCATTGACAATATAACCCTCTTTATTAGGTAAATCACGCCAAACAATTTGTTCTATATTTTCAAGGTCTAGTCCATCAAGTTTTTTTTCTTTCTCTGTTACAGGAAAAGATAAAGACCAAGACAGGTCATTTTTAACCGCTTCAATAAACTCAGTCGTAATTAATAGAGATAAGTTAAATTGACGCAACCGACCATCTTCTCGCTTGGCTTTAATAAATTCAACCACATCGGGATGAGCAATATCAAAGGTCGCCATTTGCGCGCCACGTCTACCCCCTGCAGAAGAGACGGTAAAACACATTTTATCGTAGATATCCATAAACGATAAAGGCCCTGATGTATAGGCTCCGGCACCTGAAACATAGGCATCTTTAGGACGCAACGTAGAAAACTCATACCCTATTCCACACCCGGCTTTTAAAGTAAGCCCTGCTTCATGTACTTTATTAAGAATATCATCCATTGAATCGGCAATTGAGCCAGACACGGTGCAGTTAATCGTTGAGGTTGCTGGCTTATGATCTTGCGCGCCTGCGTTAGATACAATTCGTCCAGCTGGAATTACGCCTTGGCGCAATGCCCATAAAAATTCTTTATAATATTGCTCTTGTAAGGCTTTGCCTTTTTCTACACTAGATAATGCTTTTGCAACCCGTTTATACGTTTCATCAATTGTTTTATCAATTGCTTCACCATCTTTACTTTTTAAGCGATATTTTGTGTCCCAAATATCAAGTGAGGCACTTTGTAACGGAATTTCTGTCACCTTTTCGGCAACGACATGAAGCTGTGCAGTCATTAATGTTTTTCCTTTGAAGTCAATATTTATACTAGAGTGCTGATTAATTATAAGCCAACACCACATATGGACATGTAGTGGTTAATAAAAATAATAGCACAATATATTGTGTTTTAATATTTTTTTAACACTTTTTTTCTGTCCTTATTTATTTGAATAACCTATCTTAATACATTAGGTTTACTTCTAAAGAAGACCCCACCTCACTTCATAGAGGGCAAGCTAAATCAATTTACGTTACAATCTTGATTAGTTTTTTTAAATTAAAAATGGAGACATCCCCGAATGATTAATAAAGTCAGTTTGCCTCAGTTCATCACCGAGCAACAACGACAACTTCCCGGTGCCTCAGGCGACTTGTCATCACTTCTAAATGATATTGTTACTGCCTGTAAACAAATATCACATTTAGTTAATCAGGGAGATTTAATTGGCACATGGGGAAGCGCTGCTTCAGAAAATGTACAAGGTGAAGTTCAAAAAAAGCTGGATATTATAAGTAATGATTATATGGTCGATGCACTAAAGTGGACGGGACACTTAGCAGGCATGATTTCTGAAGAAGACGACGATCCTATTGAAATACCGAGTCAATATCCACGTGGAAAATATCTTGCGTTATTCGACCCTTTAGATGGCTCTTCCAACATTGATGTTAATCTTACTGTCGGCACTATTTTTTCTATTTTACGTTGTAATGAAGGGATTAAACCTTCAATTGATGATTTTTTACAAAAAGGTAGCAAACAGGTTTGTGCGGGTTTTGTGCTTTACGGCCCATCAACCATGCTAATTTTAACCACAGGACAAGGTGTCAATGGTTTTACTTTAGATCAGGAAATTGGTGAATTCTATCTAACCCATCCTGACATGACTATTCCTGAAGATACACAAGAATTTGCCATTAATATGTCTAATCAACGTTTTTGGGAAGCGCCCGTACAACAATATATTACAGAATGTGTGCAAGGCACTGATGGCGTTCGGGGTAAAGATTTTAATATGCGCTGGATTGCTTCGTTAGTTGCAGAAGTATATAGAGTATTAACACGAGGTGGAATTTTCATGTATCCTTATGATCATCGTGACTCAACTAAAGAGGGTCGATTACGCTTGTTGTATGAAGCCAATCCCATTGGTTTTATTGTTGAACAGGCTGGTGGCTTATGCTCCACAGGACGTGAACGTATTTTAGAAATGAAGCCAAAAGAAATTCACCAACGCGTTCCTGTTATTTTAGGCGCAAAAAATGAAGTAACCCGAGTTATTTCTTATCATAAGGATTATGATTTGCCCTAAGCAACCACTTGAATAATATAATCTAACAGCATGGATCGTAACTTCTCATAAGCTGCCTAAGGGCGCTGTAAATATGCCCTTTGAAGCTCGCTATTGAACAATACGCGAACAATATGAAAGTTACTCAATCTTTTCAATATACTGCAGCATCAATTGCACACTTCTATTCCCTCTGTATTCGTTGACATCTAGCTTATAAGCTGAATTAAGTGAGCGGATTCCCAGCCAGTTCTCTGGTTTTTCTACAAAAAAAGCAATTGCATCAATTAAAAGCTCGCTGTCAGGAAATCTCAATACAAACTTAAGGTGCTGTTGTCCAACAATTCTGCATTGAATTACATCAAAAATACTATCAAAAATTGGCTCAGGAAATTCTTGCCCCCAAGTTCCCGCATTATTTAACATCTCTGAGAATTCTATTGTTATTTCTTTTTCAGATAGTTGACCGTCTGTATATATTTTTTGTTCTAGGTCAACATGACTCAAATGCTTGCCTACCACCTCATCAAAAGCTAAAGCAAAAACAGGGTAATCATGCATTTTCATACTCATCCCTGCTGCCATCGCATGTCCTCCAAATTTACTGAGTATGTTTGGATGAGATGCGGCTATTTCACTTAATACATCCCTTATATGTACACCAGGAATTGAACGAGCTGATCCTTTAATTTCATCATTATCTACCGATGCAAATGCAATAACAGGTCGATGAAGTCGATCTTTAACTCTAGATGCTAAAATCCCAATAACCCCCTGATGCCAGTATTTCTCAAATAGACAGACACCTGCTGGTAAATGTTTTTCATCTAACACTTTCATTTCATTGAGTAGCGACATTGCCTCATTTTTCATTTGAGCCTCAACGTCTTTACGATCCTGATTCAGCTCATCTAATTGATCAGCCATGTCTTTTGCTGATGCTTCATCTTCACTGAGTAAACATTGAATCCCCAAAGACATATCATCCATACGTCCAGCTGCATTTAATCGAGGGGCTAAAGCAAAGCCTAAATCAGATGAATTGATTGAGTTAAATTGTTTACCTGCTTTTTCAATCAGCGCTTTGATTCCAGGGTGAGCTTGACCAGAACGTATTCTTAATAATCCTTGGTGAACCAATATTCTATTGACCTGATCCAATGCAACAACATCTGCCACAGTACCCAAAGCAACAAAATCTAATAATTGAGCTAAATTAGGTTGCTGAATATTCTGTTTTTCAAACCACTTTTTTTCACGCAATCGATTTCGTAGTGCCATCAAAACATAAAAAATGACCCCCACTCCAGCAATATTACCACTAGGAAATTTATCTTCGGCTACGTTGGGATTTACAATGGCATCTGCATCAGGGATTTCCTCACCAGGTAAATGGTGGTCTGTCACCAGAACTTTAATACCAGAGTCTTTCGCTGCTTTAACCCCTTCTACACTGGAAATCCCATTATCCACAGTAATAATAACATCAGGATTTTGCTGTTTAACCAACTCTACAATTTCTGGCGTCAGCCCATAGCCATATTCAAATCGATTAGGAACAACATAAGAAACCTTTGCAGCACCTAGCGACTCCAGTCCTTTAATTGCAACAGCACAACTGGTCGCACCATCTGCATCAAAATCAGCAACAATGCAAATTACCTGCTGCTGTTTGATAGCTATCATTAAATGCTCAACCATTGATTCTATTCCTGACAATAGCCAAGGAGAAGGAAGTTTAGCCAAAGTGCGTTCTATCTGGTCATTTTCAGTAATCCCTCGTGTTGAAAAGATCTTTAACAAAATGGGGTCAAGATCTTTTAAGTGAGATTTTTTCTTATTCTGAGGACGTGGAACTAATTTTTTTTTGACGCCTTGATGATACATAGATATCCAATAAAGTTATCAACTACCGTTAACAACAAAATAAATTAAATCAACAGTTTAACAAACACACTCTTTTAAAAACATATTCAAGTTCTTTAAAAACAGAACCTTAGAGGTAGCATTTAGAAAACACTTTAACTCATAAAAAATTCGTACGAATTATATCCATAAATTAAATAGTTATTAGTTTTTCAATATGTTACCATCCTTTATGAGCAGGCTCTTAAAAAACATCTAAATTCCTATCAACATGTAATGTCTAAATTATATAAGTTGAGCAAAAATCAAAACCCTGACGCATTAAATACTCTTTTTTTAATAAAAAAGGAAAATACATGAGCTCTACTGCACTATATATTAATGAAATAAATCTCTCCCTAGTCGACCCTGATCAAATACTCTTGCAATTTAAACAAAATTTCAAAAAACAAGCCATCAATAATATTGTCATTCTATTTGTAGTAATACCGCTTGCTTTTTCAATCACCCATTTTTTATATACTTGACTACTTTTTTGTTTCTTCCTAAACAATCCAAATCGAGATAGAAAATAAAAAAAGCCGGCGTAAAGCCGGCTTAAAAGTCTTCTCAACCTTTTCTACTACATTTGATCCAATATAGCTTTCTTCACTGCATCTAAAGTAGCTTCTATTGTGACAGGATGTGAGTTTTCACACTGGTTAATCGCTGTGTCAGGATCTTTTAACCCATTTCCAGTTAGCGTACAAACAATTTTACTGCCTTCAGGAATCTTGCCACTTTCTATATCTTTTAAAGCGCCAGCTAATGAAGTCGCTGACGCAGGTTCACAGAAGATACCTTCATTTTCTGAAAGCATTTTATGAGCTTCTAATATTTTTTCATCTGTAAAACAATCAAACCAACCTCCTGATTCTTTTTGTGCATTCCAGGCAAAATCCCATGACTGAGGCCTACCTATACGAATTGCAGTAGCAATTGTTTCTGGGTTATCTATCATTTTTCCACTAATAAAAGGAGCTGCACCTGCCGCTTGATAACCACACATAATAGGTCGTTTAGTTGCAACTGCTTTTAATTTCCCTTGATCTACAGCATATTCTGTATACCCTTTCCAATAGGCTGTTATATTTCCTGCATTTCCTACGGGGAGACAATGATAATCGGGTGCATCGCCCAACTCATCAACAATCTCAAATGCAGCTGTTTTTTGTCCGTCAATTCTAAAAGGGTTAATCGAATTAACAATGGTAACAGGAGCATGGTCAACAATCTCTTTAACCAACGACATGCCATCATCAAAATTTCCATTGATCTGAATAATTTCAGCACCATACATTAATGTTTGTGCTAACTTTCCTAAGGCTATTTTTCCATCAGGAATAAGTACAAAAGCTTTAATACCTGCACGCACGGCATAAGCAGCTGCAGAGGCAGAGGTATTGCCTGTCGAAGCACAGATAATTGCTTGACTCCCTTCTTCCACAGCTTTAGTGACAGCCATGGTCATACCCCGGTCTTTAAATGATCCTGTTGGATTCAGCCCTTCATATTTAACATAAATATCCACATCTTTACCGATCAATTTTGGGATATTCTTCAACTGAATTAATGGCGTATTACCTTCACCAAGACTGATAATGCGAGTGTCATCATTAATGGGTAAACGTTTTTTGTAACGCTCTATTAACCCCGTGTATCGAGTAGACATATTTTCATCCTAATGTTTCTAAACGAATTCGGCTGATTAAGCCGGTAATAGTTGGCAGTGCTTCAATTTCAATGATTGCAGCATTCATTTCTTTTTCTAATGTTGTTTGAGTCAGCATAATAACGGGGACAATCTTCTTACCCTCTAATGGTTCTTTTTGAATTAATGCTTCAATACTTATATTATGGTCAGCCAGAATTTTAGTCACTTCAGCTAAAACTCCAGATTTATCTTCTGCAGTTAAACGTAAATAATAAGCTGTTTGGAATTGCTCTGATGCTAAAACAGGAATGTCACTAAGAGCATCTTCCTGAAATGCTAAATGAGGAACCCTATGTTCTGGATCACCAGTTAAGACTCTAACAATATCAACCACATCTGAAATAACAGCAGACGCAGTAGGTTCAGCACCTGCACCTGCACCATAATAAAGTGTTGAACCTACTGCATCACCTTGAACCAATACAGCATTCATCACGCCATCTACATTAGCAATAAGTCGACGCTCTGGAATTAATGTTGGGTGCACTCTTAACTCTATGCCTTTCTCTGTTTTACGAGCAATTCCTAGATGTTTAATGCGATAACCCAATTCTTCGGCATATTCAACATCAGCTCGTGTAATTTGAGTAATCCCTTCCGTAAAGACTTTTTCAAATTGTAGAGGTATACCAAACGCAAGTGAAGCTAAAATAGCTAGTTTATGTCCAGCATCAATGCCTTCCACATCAAACGTAGGATCTGCTTCTGCATACCCTAATGCTTGAGCTTCTGCTAATACATCAGAAAAATCACGTCCTTTATCCCTCATTTCAGTCAGAATAAAATTACCTGTCCCATTAATAATTCCAGCTAACCATTCAATCTGATTTCCGCTCAAACCTTCTCGTATGGCTTTTACAATAGGAATGCCACCTGCAACAGCGGATTCAAATAAAACCATAACACCTTTCTCACTAGCTTTAGCAAAAATTTCATTTCCATGTAGAGCAATAAGTGCTTTATTTGCTGTTACAACATGCTTACCCTTTTCAATCGCTTGTAAAACTAATTCTTTAGCTAAACCAACACCACCAATAAGTTCCAATACAATATCTACTTCAGAATCATTGATAATTTCAAAAGAATCGGTGGTCAATTCAATACCATCGATATCACAAATTCTATCTCGACTCAGGTCTCTTGCAGATGCACGAGTCACAATAATTTCTCGGCCTGCTCTACGCGAAATTTCTTTTACATTTCTTTTCAATACGTTGACAACACCACCACCAACTGTACCCAAACCTAAAACACCAATTTTTACCGCTTTCAAATGTAGCTCCTAAAACTTTATTCTTTGCGAAATTATTCAATCAATTTAAAACTAAAGCACCATCTTTTTTTAGCATATTTTTTATGCCTCTAAGCGCTTGACGAGTTCTGTGTTCATTTTCAATTAGGCTAAACCTGACATGATCATCACCATATTGACCAAAACCGATGCCAGGTGAAACAGCCACTTTCGCATCAAGTATCATTTTTTTACAAAACTCTAATGACCCCATTTCTCTATATTGCGTAGGAATCAATGCCCAAACAAACATGGTTGCTTTAGGTTTTTCTATTGCCCAACCTATTGCATTTAAACCATCACATAACACATCTCGTCTGCTTCTATACATATCACAGATTTCAGCAACACAATCTTGAGAGCCTTCTAATGCAGCAATAGCAGCCACTTGAATGGGAGTGAACATTCCATAGTCTAAATATGACTTAATACGAGTTAATGCAGCAACCAATGTTTTGTTTCCACACATAAATCCTACACGCCAACCCGGCATATTATAGCTTTTTGATAAGGAGTAGAATTCAACGGCAATATCTTTTGCACCTTCTACTTGTAAAATAGAAGGTGCCTTATAACCATCAAAGACTATGTCTGCGTATGCAATATCATGTACAACCCAGATGTTATGTTCTTTAGCAATGGCAACAACTTTTTCAAAAAATTCCAGCTCAACACATTCGCTGGTTGGATTGCCAGGAAAATTAAGTATCAACATTTTTGGCTTAGGCCAAGAGTCAACGATTGCTTTTTGAAGTTCTTCAAAAAAATCAACACCGGGTACCATTTTGATATGTCTTAAATCTGCTCCTGCTATAACAACACCATAGGGATGTATTGGGTATGCTGGATTAGGGACTAATACAACATCACCAGGCCCTAAAGTAGCCAAAGCCAGATGGGCTAAGCCTTCTTTAGACCCAATGGTAACAATCGATTCTGTTTCAGGATCTAAATCTACATCAAAGCGATCTTTATACCAATGGCAAATAGCTTTTCTTAATCGAGGAATTCCACGTGAAAGAGAATATCGGTGCGTATCATCTCGCTCTGCCGCTTCTATCATCTTGGCGACTATATGTTTAGGTGTTGGTTGGTCTGGGTTTCCCATTCCAAAGTCAATGATATCTTCACCTTCTGAACGGGCTTTAGCTTTAAGCTCGTTAACAATATTAAAGACATAAGGTGGTAGGCGACTAATCCTGTTAAACTCTTCCATTAATGACTCTTATAGAAATTGGGGTTATCAATAAATTCAACATAAGAGGCTATTATAACCTGATTCGAAGACTCTGTAGGTTATGGAGGGAGATAGATTGCGTTTAAAATATTTTCTATAAAAATTATAACAACAGGCCTATAGTCTTAGTCATTAATAATCACTAAAATTATATCCATTTTCTGATATTACCCTCTTGACTCGATCCAAGTCTGCTTGTGTATCGACGCCTGCTTCAGGTGCCTTAGCTACCGTTTTTACAAGAACAGGCTGCCCATACCATAATATTCTTAGCTGCTCTAACGACTCTATAGTTTCTAAGACCGAAGAGCCCCAAGAACAATATTCTTTTAAGAATTTAACAGTATAAGCATACATACCAATATGCCGAAGATAAGGGATATCTTTAGAAACGTGCCCCCCAGAAGGCGAAAATAAATTTCTATCCCAAGGTATTGCCGCTCGGCTAAAATACAGAGCATAATCATCTTTGCTAAGCACAACTTTCACCGCATTGGGATTAAATATCTCACTCTCATCTATTATTTCTGCTGCTAATGTTGCTATTCCAGCTTTTTTTTGACTACCCAGCGCCCATGCAACATCTTTAATATAGGTGGGCGGAATTAAAGGTTCATCCCCTTGTAAATTAACCACAATATCTTCATCAGTCCATCCTAACTGGTCAGCCACTTGATTGATTCGTTCTGTACCACTTTGATGGTTTGGGTCAGTCATCACAGCTTGTAACCCTAAAGCATTAACTGTATCAAAAATTCTTTTATCATCCGTTGCCACTATCACGGTATCAGCTTCAGCTTCTATAGCTCGCTGACACACATGGGCAATCATAGGTTTCCCTTCAATATCTAAAAGTGGCTTTCCAGGCAAACGAGTTGAAGCATATCGCGCTGGTATAACAACTTTAAAAGAGATACTCATTATTTTTTTAAAGCATCAATTTCATCATTTGACAATTCACGTGCTTCATCTTGTAACATAACGGGAATATCATCTCTAATTGGAAAAGCAAGTCGATCAGCTTTACATATTAATTCTTGCGCATCTTTTTTATATATCAAAGTGCTTTTACATAATGGGCAAGCCAGAATATCCAGTATTTTTTTATCCACGTATTTTCTCTTTTATGAGGGTAAGAAGTTTATCTTTAAATTGTTGTTGAGGCTGTGCTTCTATCGGTAAATACCAATGTTTTTCTTTTGCAAAACCAGAACATTTAACCGCATCTTTTTCTGTCATCAATACTGGTTTATCGTCTTCAAAATCAATATCCTTTTCGATAAATTGATAATGATCTTGAAAAGGGTGAGACTCTATATTAATTCCTTTTCGTTCTAGAAGACTAAAAAATCGTTTTGGATTTCCAATGCCTGCTAACGCATGGCAAGATATTTTATAAAATTCATTTAATAGTTTTTCTTCTTGTGTAACTAAGTTAATGACAACATTACCTTCCATTGCCATAGAAAACTCACTATCTTCTTCTGCAACTCCATTAACAATAACCAAGTCAACATGTTGCAATCGAGATATCTGTTCTCTTAAAGGCCCACAAGGTAAAGTATAGCCATTGCCAAAGCGTCTTTCGCCATCAATTACTGCAATTTCAATATCTCTTTCTAAAGCATAATGCTGTAACCCATCATCAGATATAACCACATCACAATCAGACTTATCTAACAATAATTGAGCTGCTTTAACTCTCTCAGGCCCGACAGCTATCGGGCAATCAGCTTTTTTTGCCATTAAAACAGCTTCATCACCCACTAGATCTGGCTGACTATTTTCATCGACCCACTGCGGCCAATTTTCAGCATTCCCCCCATAACCACGACTAATAATGCCTGGCTTAAACCCCTCTTCTTTAAGAACTTTAGCTATCCAAAGAGTTAATGGCGTTTTCCCTGTCCCTCCTACAGTAATATTGCCAACAATAATAACCGGAACAGGTAGTTTAGTTGTTTTATAAATCCCTTTTTTATATAAAAAACGTCTAAATCGGATAACATCATCATAAAGCATTGATAGAGGCATCAATGTAGATGAAATATACATTTCTTTGTACCATGCATCTTCCAACCAGCGGGAAAAATTTTGTTTCATTTTTAACTTTTAGGAATGGTTTTTGTTGCAAATGTTACGCGAGAAAACCCTAATTGAGCAGCTATATCTATTGCCGTAATAACAGCCTGATGAGGTGTATGACCATCAGCACTTATAATAAAAGGAATAGTTCGATTTTTCCCTGAAAACTTAATTAAGGCTAATTTTAATGTTTTAGCCTTATTATTAACCAGTTGATGAGTATCGCCTTTATCATCCGTAATAAAATAAAGCCCTTCTGAACTAATGATAAGCATTATCATTTTTTCTGTATTTTCTGTCTCTTCTCCATTCGCTTCAGGCAAATTAATTTTTATCGAGGACTGTTGGTTAAACGTTGTAGTCACCATAAAAAAAATCAACAACAAGAAAACAACATCAATCATTGGGGTTAATGACACTTCAAGAGGTGCTCTTTTTTTACGAGAAAAATTCATTAGCTTTCCTCTCTTTCCCCATACATCACATCAACCATTCTTAGTGCTTCTTCTTCCATATTTAAAACGTATTCATCTACCAACCGTTCAAAATATCTGTGAAAAATAAGACTAGGAATAGCAACCGTTAGCCCTGCAGCTGTCGTGATTAATGCTTCTGAAATACCTCCAGCTAATATTCCTGGATCACCAACGCCGTGAGTCATAATAGCAGAAAAAACTTTAATCATCCCTACCACTGTTCCTAACAATCCAAGTAACGGTGTTACTGAAGCAATTGTCCCTAATGTATTTAAAAATCGCTCTAATTCACTAACAACCTGTCTACCTGTTTCCTCAATACTCGTTTTCACCATTTCACGACCATGGTTTCGATTAACTAACCCAGAAGATAAAATAGCACCTAATGGGGAGCTTAATTTAATACGTCTAAGTATGGGATCATCAAGTTCCTCAGCTCTAATCAATTTTAAAACTTGAGAGACCAAATCTGATGGTAAGATCTTACTTCGTTGTAAAGACCAAAAACGTTCAACAACAATTCCCATTGCACCAACTGAGCATAAAATAATTGGTAACATTAACCAGCCACCACTTCTTATCAAATCAAACACGTATTTAACCTACTTTTATTGAAATTAATTAAATTTTAGTCCAACATTACATGATTTTCTCGTCCTACCCAAATGTAGGCGATAATAAATGCAATAAAACAGGAAAATGCCGCCAAAGTATAAACAAACCAAGCGCCATATATATCCCAAAAATAACCACTAAACAGACTCCCTATCATTCCTCCAAGGCCAAAACTTAAACTACTATAAAGTGCCTGTCCCTTACCTTGGTGTTGTTCGCCAAAATATTTATGTACTAAATGTATGGCGGCAATATGAGATGAACCAAATGATGCCGCGTGTAAAACTTGAGCAACAATCATTAAGGCTAATGATTCGACAAAAAAAGCGATGATTAGCCATCGGCAAACACTAAAAAAAATACTAATCAACAAAATACTGCGTAATGAAAACCATGCAAGTATTTGCTTCATAAACATAAATAAAAAAACTTCAGCAATAACACCCAGCGCCCATAATAAACCAATCAATGTAGGTGTATAGTTAAACTGATTCAAATAGATAGAATAAAAAACATAATAAGGGCCATGAGCTAATTGTAAAAGCATATAAACGACAAAAAAAGCAATAACTTCAGGCCGCTTTATAACTTTAGAAACACCTATTCCGTCCTTCCTTTTAGCTGAAATACGCACTTCAGGTGTTATTAAGCTAACTAACCAAATCATGCTTAACAGGCAAATAATCATTTCTGGCAGATAATCGATACTATATAAATCTACAATTCGACCTATGCCTAAAACAGTAATAATAAAACCTATAGAGCCCCAAAGCCTTATTTTACTGTAACGATGAGGCTCATCTTTTAAATGGAATAGTGTCGCTGCTTCAAACTGGGGTAAAGCCGCATTCCAAAAAAAACTGAAGCCAACTGTCACCATTGCAATCCAGATATAATTATCTTTATACAAAAAACCAACAAAGATGATTGCTGCCAAAAAAGAAACGATACGAATAATTCGTAAGCTTTTTCCAGTATGATCAGCAATCCAACCCCATAAATTGGGAGCTATAATTTTAGTGGCTACCATTAACGCTGACAGCTCGCCTATTTCTAATGCATTAAATTTTATATGTTCTAAATAAAGACTCCAATAGGGAAGAAACCCTCCTAAAGTTGCAAAATAGAAAAAATAAAAACTGGACAGTCGCCAGTATGGAACACTCATAAATAAAATAGATTTATGTTAATCTTTATTGATAAATTAGGTAGAGCAAACTTCCAACCTGTTCTACAAACAATTGCCTCAAATCTTTACCTTAAAAATGGCAATCCAGAATCAACGTCAATATTCTGTGCACGATGTCGTAGCACATGATCCATTATTGTTATTGCCATCATTGCTTCTGCTATCGGTGTCGCTCTAATTCCGACACAAGGGTCATGTCGACCTTCTGTAATTACCTCGATTGCTTCACCCTTAGTATTAATACTTTTTCCTGCTATTCGGAGACTTGATGTTGGCTTCAATGCAATACGAGCCACTATATCCTGTCCTGTTGAAATCCCACCCAATACTCCACCCGCATGGTTACTTAAAAAACCATCGGGGGTTATTTCATCCCTAAAAAAAGTACCTTTACTATCAATACAGTCAAAACCATCACCTATTTCCACTCCTTTCACTGCATTAATACTCATTAAACCATGTGCTAATTCAGCATCAAAACGATCAAAAATTGGTTCCCCTAAGCCAGGTGGAACATGAGTTGCAACAACGTTTACTTTAGCACCAATAGAATTACCTTCTTTTCTAAGTGCATCCATGTAGACCTCCATTTCTGATATTTTATCCACATCAGGACAAAAAAATGGATTAGTTTCAACAATACTTAAATCTATTTTTTCTATTTTTATCGGACCTAACTGGGATAAATAGCCATGTATCTCTATATTAAACTTTTGCTTAAGGTACTTCTTTGCGATTGCTCCAGCAGCCACACGCATTGCTGTTTCACGCGCAGAAGATCGTCCTCCACCACGATAATCTCTAAATCCATACTTATGCTGATAGGAATAATCAGCATGGCCTGGACGAAATGATTCTGCAATTTTAGAATAGTCTTTAGATCGCTGATCTGTATTTTCAATTATCAGACCAATCGGTGTTCCTGTTGTTTTTCCTTCAAACACACCTGACAAAATTTTCACCTGATCAGCTTCTCGTCGTTGAGTTGTATGTCTTGAAGTTCCAGGTTTTCTCCTATCTAAGTCTAGTTGAATATCTGCTTCTGTTAGAGAAAGCCCTGGTGGACAACCATCAACAGTGCAGCCTAATGCAAGTCCATGACTTTCTCCAAATGTTGTTACAGTAAATAACTTTCCTATTGTATTTCCAGACATATTAAATAGTACGTTTAAATTGTTCGTGATATTGCTGAACCTGTTCAGCTGTTAGCAAAAAAACTCCGTCACCACCTCGTTCAAACTCAAGCCAATAAAATGGAATTTCAGGGAGGAGTTGCTGTAATGTTTCAGCGCTACTCCCAACTTCAATAATTAAAATTCCTTGTTCAGCTAAATATTTTTTTGCCTCTATTAAAATAGTTAAGACCAGATATAGACCATTAGTTCCCCCAGTAAAACCCATTTCTGGTTCTTGGTGATATTCCTCAGGAAGTTCTTTCCACTCTTGTATAGCAACATAAGGTGGGTTACTTACGATGACATCGTATTTAGTATCAGGTAATTCATTAAATAAATCAGATTTAAATATTCTAACTTGCTCTAAAAGATCATGCTGACGCACATTTTTTGTAGCGACTTCCAGCGCATCATTTGATAATTCAACAGCATCAACCTGTGCTTCTGGAAAAGCATATGCACAAGCAATGGCGATACAAGCACTCCCCGTACATAAATCTAGTATGTTAAAAACCTGGTCTTCATCTATCCATGGAGCAAATCGTTGTTCAATTATTTCTGCAATAGGAGACCTAGGAACTAAGACTCTTTCATCAACATAAAATGATAAGCCAGCAAAAATAGCTTCATTCGTAAGATAAGCAACAGGTTTACGTTCTGCTATACGTCGATTAAGAAGGTGAATAACTTTTTTACGTTCTTCAATCGTTAAAACCGACTCTAAATAACAGTCATCAAGATTATAAGGTTGAAATAAAACATGTAAAACAATCGTAGCTGACTCATGCAAAGGCGTCGCTAAGCCATGTCCAAAAAACACTTTATTCTCAGATAATTGACTAGCTCCCCATCGAATATAATCTTTAATAGTGGTTAGTGTTGTAATCACATCAGTTTGTGTTGCAACGTTATTGACATCCATTTATTAAAATTCTGTATTAGCAAAGCTACCAATTTTAAACTAAATTCCATCACTTCGTTTAAATAAACTGACTTTTATAGATATCTAGAATAACAAATTAAAGTCAAACCTAATGTTCTTTATCTTTGTATATAGACATTGAATAGAAACTTGTAGCCCCATAATTATTTATTCATCAGCTTAAATAATATTGTTACTTCTGACGAAAATCAGCACAAACTTTGTTTTAAACTAAAATATATGCAAACCTTTCTAAAGGATATATTTTGTCCGTCAAACTCTCCTGATCCCTTAATGGATATCATCTTACCTAAATCATCCCAAAACACAGTAATTTTTTCTACTGATAAAATAACTTCACTTAATTTAAAAATAAATCAAAAACTTGAAGCTATAATTGTTAATAATGAAATAAACACGAGAACACTAGCACTGGAAATATTTCAACCTAATAAATCTATTCTAGTACAAAGTAATCAAGCAATTGAAACAAAGCAAGGGCAAACTTTTCAACTGTTAGTCACTAAAACAACACCTGTTGCAGAATTTAAAGTACTAACTAGTAATGCAGGTGTAAAACCTGCAAACCCTAGCCAAACTCAATCCCACACTAAACCAATTATCTTAAATGAACTTATATTAAAGCAATTAACACCTTCTATTAGCCTAGCTGAAACCAAGTCATCATCTATAATGACACCTACTATTTTGATAGCAAAAATCATAGCAATCCATGATAATAAAATTCAATTAAAACTAGATTCATTATCAAATACACAACCCATAAAAGCTACTCAGAAAAAACAAATCCCAACTAGTTTTAAATTTGAAAACAATCCTTCTCTAATTACACTAAAAAAAAATGACTTGATCTCCTCTCCACAGATAACAAGCTCTCATGTAGTGAGTCCTCCAAGTTATAAACTGGGGCAAAAAATTCAACTTATCAATATAAGCGAAAAAGGAGTCAGTCCAAAGTTTAAAATACTTAACACTACACCAGAAAAATTAAACGCTGGACAAACTATTTCTGCAACTATTCTAGAAATAAAAAATAACAAAGTTAAGTTAGGACTTCATTTAAATAATTATTTTCAACATAAAAAAACCTCAATTAACCCTAGCTCTCCAACTATTACTTTAAATAAAAGCCAGCTAATTAATCAATCAATAGACAATGACAATCTATCTGATAAAAAAAGTCTACTCTTCGACAAACAAAATTTAAAACAAGGGCAATTAATTAAGTTTCAAGTTATTAAAACAGGTAATAAACCAGAATTTAAACTGATTGAAAACACATCAACCCCAGATATTAATAAGAAAGTTGTAGAAGTCATTAAGCAATCATTACCCATTCAAGAATCATCCTCCCTGCTTATTAATCAACTCATAAAAAACTTATCGTCAATCAACAAAAACGAATCAATTCCTGATAATTTAAAACGATTAGCTAGAAGTTTAATAAACAGCATTCCTCACATTAAAAATGAAAGGGTCACCCCAAAACAATTAAAACAATTCGTTCTTAATTCTGGCTTATTTTTAGAAGCAAAATTAAGCACCTCAACAGAAAAAAATGATTTAAATTTACAAGACGATTTTAAAAATCAGCTATTAAAGATTCATCATGCTCTTAAACAAGAATTAGAAGTAAAAAATCAGCAAAAACCACAAACAAATGAAGTTGATATTATCAAAGAAATGCAACAAAAAACTGAAAGTTCTCTAGCTAAAACACTTCTTAATCAACTCAGCTCTTTGCCTAAAGAAGATGGTATAAAACAAGCTTGGATTATTGAACTTCCATTTTTAAATAATGGTTTTTCTGAATCTGTAAAAATAGAAATTAATCGAGAACAGCAAGATAATAAAGAGACTAATCAAGAAAATTGGGCAGTAACTATAACAATTGTCCCTCCAGAAATGGGAGCAATTTATTGCAAACTATCTTGTTTTGATAAAACAATCAATACTCGATTTTGGAGTGATTCAAAAGATGTTGTATCTAAAATCACTCAAAGCTTAGATTATCTAAAAACACAATTTGAAAAGTCAGGAATAGAAACGGGACATATGTCTGCTCACTTGGGATCAAAAATTAAACATGATCATCAAAACACCTCAAACCAAAGTTTATTTGATCAAGAAGCTTAAAGTTTAGTAATGGCTGTTTTATACGTTTATTAGATTACTATATTTTAAATATTTTCTTGTTATTCTCCATAGTCCAAAAGAATAATATCCGTTAAAACTCCTTTTTGAAAAATTAATTCACGCATAAATTTATGTTGCCCAAAATTGTAAGTCCAAACTTCGATTATTTCATAGCGACACACTGGATCAATAGAATGATTTTGTTGATATCTATCGCCCAAGCGATCAACACAATATAAAGGATATTTTTTTTCTCTAGTTTCCACATAGAGTGGCTGCCCACAACGTGAAATAACTTTTGATTTATTGGCACCTACATCAACAATTCTATGCCCACATCTAAGTGCTAAAACTTGCTCAGAAAAAATAAATAAAAAAGATACTAAAATCAATAATTTACCTGTTTTTTTTATCATGTTAAAGCTCTCCTTGTTTAAATAGAATTAGGCATAAAGTATCAATACAATTTATTCGACTAATTCATGATATGGTAGTTCATTTAAGATAATATAATTAACGAAATGAATACTCCCCAAGCTCCTTTCGATTTTTTATTAAATCAACCAGAAGTTTCTCAAATATCTGCACCAACCGGAACGATAATATCTAATACTGGCGACCCATGCCATGATCTCATTATATTACAAAAGGGGCGAGTTCGTGTTTACCGTCCAGCAGAAGATGGACGATCGATAACACTCTACTATGTTGACCAAGGAGAAAGTTGTATTTTGACAGCATCATGTATATTGAATACAGAATTCTTTCCTGCGATTGCTGAAATAGAAAAAGATGCCAAGGGTATAGTTGTTCCTGCAACAAAAGTTCTTGAATGGCTTAAATTAGAACCCTTGTGGCAACAATATATTTTCTCTTTGCTTTCTCATCGTATGGCTGATTTAATTAGCCTTGTTGATAATCTCGCATTTAGTAATTTAAACGTTCGACTCGCTAAATGGCTATTATCACAATCAATTAATAAACAAATAATTCATACAACACATCAAATTGTTGCTGATGAACTTGCAAGTTCAAGAGAAGTCATCAGTCGTTTACTTAAAGAGCTTGAGAGAAAAGGCTTAATTATTCTTAAGCGTGGAACAATAGAAATTATTAATCGAAATAATCTCGATAAAATCAAATAATAAATATCCTTAGTGATCTTCATTACATACACCCTTGACTTGCATTGAAATAATAGGGCAAGCCTTAGATTAGGCTTATCAAAATATATCTTAATAAGGTATTAATACACAACACCTTTAAGGGTACCTCTATTAATTGTGGATGAGAAAATTGAGAACCAAAATATTCAAGGTCAAGGCGATAATCGCACGTAATAGCAGGCTATTGCGAAGGGTTTCAACACAGAGCTTGGATGTTTTGGACTCAATTTTCCATTCATCAATTAATAGAGGTGCCCTTAATTCAATCACCGAGGCTACACTATGTTTTTACGAAAACTATTTTACACCTGCTCTATCATATCTCTTACCTTATCACCTATTTTGACCCATGCTGAGACTGACCCAGATTATACTAATGGCGTATTAACCATGCCTAGGGTGACTTCAGAGGGTAAACTTTATGGAAATGTACGTTTACAATTAAATTTTAATGACAATACATTTTCTCTACTTGGAGCAGAGCCTCGTACACGATTTAGCTCTAAAACAAATGGTATTGATGAAATCTTAATCGACAATATTGATAAACACACATGGGTCAATGGTTCACATGCTTGTAAAATCAATGCTGATGCAGCGACTACAGCAACAAGTGATGCATCTGCACATTGTGATACTCTAGATTTTGCAGGCTACCAAGATTGGCGTGCACCTACTAGTGCTGAAATATCAGATATGATTATTAATGCTAATAAATTAAATATCACTTTAAATTATAGAAATCCAAATTGTCAATTTATGGCAGCGTCTGATGGCTTTGTTAAAACAGAGAATACAACTGAACCAGGAAAAATTGTAGATAGTGCGGTTAATTCAGGAACACGGTGTGTACGTTAAAAATTAAATATAATTGAAAATGCATTCCTTTTTTATTTTAAGGAATGCATATTTTGTGAAACTTTTACAACCTGAATTAGAGTCCCAAATTCAAAATACTAGTTAGTTTATTTTTTATTTGATGTAAATTGAGAGCTGGTTAATGATTTCATAAACGCCACTAAATCAATTTTTTCTTGCTTAGTTAAGTGTAGTGGAAAAATAGCTGGATCAATAAACCGGTTTTGATTCCCCCCCTTATCATAATACTCAACTATCTCTTCTAAAGTATCCATACTTCCATCGTGCATATAAGGTGCCGTTAAGCTAATATTTCTCAATGTTGGTGTTTTAAATTTCCCTATATCCGAAAGAATATGAGTCACATTAAACCGACCTAGCTCTGAATGTTGTTCTGGAGAAACATCTAACTCTTCAACTGTCTTCCCATTCCTAAAAGATAAAATCATCTCATCAAGCTTAAGTTTTAAAAGATTAAACCCAATACCAATATTATAAAAACGATTATCCATAAAAAGGGCATTATCAAATGAAATTTCATGACAATTAGCACAATTCCCTTTACGTCTAAATAATCTCATCCCTCTCGCTGCACTTTCAGTTAATTTAGTATGATCTCTGCCAAAATAGTATTGATCAAAAGGAGAGTTTCCTGCAATTAAAGTACGCTCAAAACTGGCAATTGCTTTTGCCACATGACCAATAGTGATTTGTTCAACAGAAACATCAAATACTTTTTTAAACATTTGAGGGTAGTCTGAAGACAACCGAATAATATTTAAGATTTTTTTAAAATCTTCAAGCCCATGCTCAACAGGGTTTAGAAAAGGACCTAAAGACTGCGCTTCCAGACTTGGCTCTCTACCATCTAAAAAATATGTTTTATAAAAGGCTGAATTAACAACTGTAGGTGCATTTCTCAAGCCTGTTAGACCTTTGATTCCTTTAGCAACTTTAAGACCGTCAGTAAATGCCTTGTTACTATCATGACAGCTTGCACAACTAATGGAATTAGTACTACTAAACCGGGCATCATTAAATAACAGTTGTCCTAATTTAATTTTATCAGTAGTTTGTAAGTTATCTTTAGGAATTAATAACGGAGGTAGCCCTAATAAAGGATTAGAAAATGAGGTGCTTGAAAAAAGTATTCCAACAAAAACAAATAAGAATTTATGCATTTTCGCTCCCAATAATACCAGCAAAGTAAACTTTGCTGGTTAGAATGTATTATCAAATACTAAGATAATTAAAAAATATATAGATTTTCCTGATTACCCATAACCTTCCGCCAATTTAGAGTTCATTGCTCGCATGAACTTTAGAGTCTATCTTGCATTAATATTTTTCGGGTTGAAAGAATGAATTAAAAAAGGGAAAAAACAGTTTTTTTCATCCGTTTAAAATTTTCTTTGTAT
>JAGLDH010000150.1 GCA_023145835.1 Methylococcales bacterium | reverse complement strand
GCATGCTAGCGCATACGTCGGATTATCAAATTTCCCTGTCGAGCCTACTGCGGACTAAAAATTATCATTTCGCTATCGCTCCGTTTCCCTGATTTTCAGCGAGCGACTGTTTTTTCTGTGCTAAACGATCAGAAGCTCCTTAAATAGATTTAGCTTTTTTTATGCTTAATCCATACCAACTATTTACAAATAGATATTGGCGAATTGGAGTTTTGATGATTAGAAAAATTAACCCAATGGAATACAGGCACCAAACAGCAGCCCATTCATTCATATTATTAGTCGTTAAATAAGATAATAACGGACCAGAAATTAAAAAGTAAATGACTACTCGCCAAGAGCCAAATAATAAGGGTAATAAAAATGCAGCATACATATAAGTGTTAGCCATAGCAAAGCTACCACTTGCAGGGATTTGCCAAGCGATATGCCAATCACCTGAAGTAGAGCAAATTTTTTCTCCACAGAAAGGCATTGTAAATTTAATCTCAGGCATAAAAAGAAACTGATAGCTCTTCTCATAGCACAAGCTAGCCCACTCAAAGGGATAAATGCGCATCATAAAGATAATGGCGGTCATAAAACATAGGGAATAGACTGCTGTACTTATTCTTTGACGAAGTTCTTTGGGAATAAAGTGCATAGAAACAGCATTGAAAAAAAAAGGTTGAAAAGCTATATGCATATAACCTAGAAAAGTAGCTATTTGGTTATTTGGGTTGTTACATTCATCAATAACTGAATAGGTATAGGCTTGCAGTAGTTCCATTAAAGAAAAATAGGCGAGTGCACCGCATAACACCTTAGATTCTCCTTTAAAATAAAAAACAGCGGTACTGATAAATCCAGCTGCAGCTAAACCTGCAGAAGCTTCTTCACTCCAACACATAAGTTTTCCTCAAGGATAATTAAGCGATTACTCAAAAATAGAAAGGAATAGTCGTAGGTGCTTTTTAATTCAAGATTTCTATTGAATTTATGGTTTTATTATGCTTTTATTGCATTTAAAATAATAAAGCCTAAATTTTCTCTCAAAACTACTCATCTATTTTTTTGAACCTAGCTTATCTTAAAGTGATTGATATTAACAGTCTGATAAAAAATAGGTGTTTTTAGAGGGCATGTTAATTGAAAAAGTTAGCCATGTTAGTGGGTTTAATTTGTAACTTGGTGTTATTTTACCTTTATAATTTAAATGCAAAGAATAAATGCATTTAAATATAAAACCAGCAGAGAGGGGGGTCTGTTATAATCCGTCAATTATTTAACTGCTGTTATAAAATGAAAATTTTGTCAGTTTTTGTTTTATTCTCTTGATAAAACCATTCATGCAAGAAATTAATCCAATAAAAAATAAAATTCTCGATTTGATCAACCGAGGGAAAGACCTTAAAGACTATCTTGAGTTTGATATAAAAAGTGAGCGTTTAACTGAAGTTTTAAGAGAGCTAGAAGAACCTGAGGTTTGGAATGATCCTGCTAGGGCACAAGCCTTGGGCAAAGAACGTGGACAGTTAGATGGAATTGTAAATACGATTATTTCTTTAGAGGCTGGCTTGACAGATGCTTCAGAATTGCTGGAAATGGCGGTAGAAGAGAAAGATGAAGAAACCGTTGAAACAGTTGTTGATGACGTTGACGTTTTTGAAAAACAAGTTGCAAAACTAGAGTTTAGACGTATGTTTTCAGGAGAAATGGATCCAAATAATGCTTTTTTAGATATACAGTCAGGATCGGGTGGAACTGAGGCTCAGGACTGGGCCTCAATGATTGAGCGAATGTATTTACGTTGGGGTGAACGTAAGGGGTTTAAAACTGAATTATTAGAAGAGTCACAGGGTGAGGTTGCTGGTATTAAAAGTGCAACCATTAAGTTTGAGGGTGACTACGCCTTTGGGTGGCTACGTACAGAAATTGGCGTTCATCGATTGGTCAGAAAATCCCCTTTTGATTCTGGTAGCCGTCGACATACCTCATTTGCCTCTGTTTTTGTGAGTCCAGAAATAGATGATGATATTGAAATAGAAATTAATCCTGCTGATTTACGGATTGATGTGTATCGTGCCAGTGGAGCAGGAGGGCAGCATGTTAACAAAACTGAATCAGCTGTTCGGATAACTCATGAACCCACGAATATTGTGGTGCAATGCCAGAATGACCGCTCTCAACATAAGAATAAAGATACCGCCATGAAGCAACTAAAAGCCAAATTGTACGAGTTGGAGTTATCCAAGCGGTCAGAATCTCAGCAAGAAATTGAAGAAGGTAAGTCCGATATTGGCTGGGGTAGCCAAATTAGGTCTTATGTACTTGATCAATCTAGAATCAAAGACCTTAGAACTAACGTAGAAACAGGTAATACACAGGCTGTGCTAGATGGAGATTTAGATCAATTCATTGAAGCTAGCTTAAAAAGCGGTCTATAAAAAGTAGGTTGGATAAGCGATAGCGTAATCCAACAAAATCATCAAAGAAAAATACAGATTAAACATGTCAGAAAACCAAAAAGACGAACAGGAACAAATTAAACAACGTCGAAGCAAATTGGCTGCATTACGTGAGAATGGAATCGCATTCCCGACTGATTTTCGTCGTAATGTTGTGAGCGGTGAGTTGTTCGCTGAATATGGAGAAAAAACGTCTGAGCAGTTAGAAGAACAATCTGTTAGGGTTAAAATTGCAGGTCGAATAATGACACGAAGAATTATGGGGAAAGCCAGTTTCTGCCATATTCAAGATATGTCTGGGAAAATGCAGCTTTATGTTACACGTGATACGTTGCCAGAAGGGTTCTACAACGAACAATTTAAAAAATGGGATATAGGTGATATTATCGGTGCTGAAGGTGTGCTGTTTAAAACCAAAGTAGGGGAGTTAAGTGTTAGAGTTGATGATATTCGTTTATTGACTAAAGCATTACGTCCTTTACCAGAAAAATTTCATGGTATTGCTGATCAAGAGATTAAATACAGACAACGTTATCTGGATTTAATTATGAGTGAGGAGTCGCGTAAAACATTTTTAATGCGCTCACAAATTGTCGCATATATACGTCAATTTTTGGCAGAAAGAAAATTTCTAGAAGTTGAAACGCCGATGATGCAAGCTATTCCTGGTGGTGCAACCGCACGACCTTTTGAAACACATCATAATGCGTTAGATATGGGGCTTTATCTTCGTGTTGCGCCGGAGCTGTATTTAAAACGCTTAGTTGTGGGTGGTTTTGAACGTGTGTTTGAAATTAACAGAAATTTTCGAAATGAAGGGTTATCAACAAGACATAATCCAGAATTTACCATGTTAGAGTTTTACCAAGCTTATGCTGAATATGGTGAGTTAATGGATTTAACTGAAGCTATGTTAAAAGGATTGGCGGAAACAGTGATGGGTAACACTGTTGTTAAGTATCAAGATAATGAGTTTGATTTTGGAAAACCATTTGACAGAATGACGGTGGTTGAATCTATTTTGCACTTTAATTCGGATTTAACCATTAACGATATTGGTAGTCGAGAATCAGCTGTTAAAGTTGCAGAAAAATTAAATATACCGATTAAAGATGGCTATGGCTTGGGGAAAGTTCAAATAGAAATATTTGAAAAAACAGTAGAACATCGATTAATTAACCCAACGTTTATTACAGCTTACCCAGTTGAGGTTTCCCCTCTGGCAAGAAGGAATGATGAAGACCCTCATGTGACAGATCGCTTTGAGTTTTTTGTAGGCGGTCGAGAAATTGCGAACGGTTTTACCGAATTAAATGATGCAGAAGACCAAGCAGAACGTTTCCAGAAACAAGTAGAAGAAAAAGAAGCGGGTGATGATGAGGCTATGCATTTTGATGCAGACTACATTGTTGCACTAGAACATGGCATGCCACCAACAGCAGGGGAGGGCATCGGTATTGATCGATTGGTGATGCTTTTTACAAACGCACCTTCAATTAAAGATGTATTGCTGTTCCCTCAGATGCGACCTAAGCTAAGAGCTAAGGAAGTTGGTTAAACTTATAGTGGGGTAGTGTATTAAAAATACGCTTTGTTTAAAGAAGCGTTTTATCTATATTCGAAATTAGAATGAATTCAAATACAAAAATACTTATTATAATTGTTACTTGGAATAAAAAAGATTATGTTATTGATCTTTTAATGTCTCTATCTTCTCTTAGTTTTCCTAGAAAACAATTAGATATTTTAGTTGTTGATAATGCAAGTTCTGACGGAACAGTTGATATTTTAAAGGAAAAGTTTAAAGATATAAAAATTATTGCGAATGAAGAAAACTTGGGGGGAACAGGAGGATTTAATACTGGCTTGAGCTGGGCATTTTCTCAACCTGAATCAAGTTATGATTATCTTTGGTTACTAGATAATGATGTTGTTGTACATAATAATGCATTGAGTGAATTAGTTTCGGTATTAGATTCAAACTCAGATGTTGCTATTGCTGGTTCAACTATGATGCAACTTGATTTTCCTTGGCGTATTAATGAAATGGGCGCTTTTGTTGATCGTGATTCAGGTGTTTTAGACTTTAACCTTCACTATGAGGATGTTTTAGGTTGGCAAGGACTGCCAGTGCAAGATTTGTTGCATAATGATAAAGATTTATCCAAGCAACTCGTTAATTGTCAAGAAATGATGGATGTTGACTATGTAGCTGCCGCATCGCTTCTTATTCGTGCTCCTGTTGCTAAGAAAGCTGGATTATGGATGGATTTTTTTATTCATTTTGATGATGTGGAGTGGTGTTTACGTATAGCAAAATCAGGACATAGGGTCGTTGTTTCGGCCAAATCTTTAATTTGGCATCTTTCTGCTGTCGCTAAAGTTCCATCTTGGATACTTTATTACGATAATCGTAATGTTTTATATTTATTAGAAAAACATAGTCATCTAGGTGCAGTCAAAAATTCAATTCATTGGACACTTAAAAAATCACTTTATTATACTTTATTGGGTAAAACAGACCTAAGTAAGTTACATATGGAGGCGATTGAAGATTATCAGCAAGGAATTCGAGGTAAAAAAGAAATACAGCTTCCTTATAAAAGTGAAGAAATAGAAAGCCTTGAACTTATTTTTTCCGATAATACAATAAAAACTTGCTTAATACCATGGACAGTTAATTTTCAAGCTAACGAAGCACAAGCCGTTATTGTTAAAGCTTTATCCGCGCGTACAGATTTTCAAATTTATTATTTAATTCCTCCTGCTCCTTTAGAATTTTTTGCACATAGTAAAATACCAGGGCGAAGTTTAACAATCAGCGTATCTAAATTTATTTTGTTTCGTTATTTTCACTATTTTAAGTTACGAAATAAGTTTGATTTAGTGATTCAATCTGATTATCAGCCTATACTAGCTTTGTCATGGCTAGGAAGTAGAGTTTTATTTATTAATGATGAAAATTTTTGCTTACGACCCAAGGCAACATTAAAGGCTATTCTAGAACTTATACCCGAGTTATGGCGTAAATGGTGAGTTTATTGTCCCAAATCGCTAGTTTAAAACTATGCGCTTTCAGTGCAAGGCTTTAGCAATTAAATAGCATCGCATAGCGATACATTGCTTTACAATATAACGACTTTCAGTCGTTTTTAAGCAACCTATGGACTTTCAGTCCTAGTGGTTGAGTTTTCATTTGGAATGGCTAAGATCTTTATTTTTAGGCAGACAGATTTATCTCAAACGCTATGTTAATAAACTAGTTATCGCTATGGCTGTCTTATCACTTCATGAAAAATAGTAACTTTTTTTTCTATGCTAAATTCTAATCAAGTTAATCAGGGATTCCTAACTCAACAGTATTGATAACAGGACACGACTGTTAGCCTAAAGAATGTTGTTTTGAGTGTTCAATAAACATTGCTTAAAATAAGAAAAACTAATGTGCTCCTGTTCTAAACGAAACAACTCTTGTTGTAGCTTGAAGTATGATTTTTTTATTTTTAGTAAAATAATTCAAGGGCTTATTTTTTATAGTATCTATGATAGCCAAATCAGTAAATTTCTCTAGTGTTTGTTGATCCAATAGCAGTGACTTTGTTTCTGGGTAGTACTGACAAAAATGGAATAAAATTACTAAGCTATCAATATATATCCCTCCAATAATACAGAGCCCTCTCTTGTAGGCGCTTTATTTCTGCTAATAAATTATAACGGTATAGCCTAAACCAAAAAGGACTATAGTTTTAGGGTAATGAGGAAAAGCCATTAATTTTGTTTTCTGCGATAAAATAGTATTAACAGTTATATCTAATTGTTTAAATTTACTTAGTGACAGTGTTAAATCAGTTAAGCCATTTATTGCCAATGATGGATCTAATATGCGTAAACGAATAAGTGGCTGGCCATAACGAAAACCATAGTGGCGCTCAAAACCATGATGACTTAACCGCCTTGGTTTTATGATCATATTGAGTTTTATTTAATATTTGAGTTAATAATTTATTTAAGATACTCTTATGTTGTTCAATAAATTTTCTATCAATCAGGCTGAGATAGGCTTTAAATTAATGGCTAATATTTAACAATTGGGAGCAAACAGTCGCATCTTTTATGGCTTTGAAGGGAAAAAGGATTAGCTAGTCAAGTAAAATGTTATCTGGTTTCAAGCTTTGTTCAGTTAAATTTTTAAATTGTGTAAAACGCCACTTTTTAAAGTAGACATCTTTCTTAAATAGATGCTAGTAGGCAGGTATCTTAGTTTAATATTTATTCGGTTATACTCATTGGATCAAAACAATAATAAAA
>JAGLDH010000015.1 GCA_023145835.1 Methylococcales bacterium | reverse complement strand
TCAACGTTTGGCGGAAGATTCTTGCTAATCAGGATAATATTTTTGTTTACTACTTCCATTCGTGCCAGATTTGGTGATTTTTAGACCATTGCATTTGGGTAACTTACTTCCAAATTATACAGGGCAACTACAAATTCACCCCACTACCGTTAAAATCATGGTATTGCGCCGTGAAACCTGACACAACTCTATATTCAACAGACTATTCAAGTCTGTTTTTATGGTACTGATAAGCAGCGGGTAAAAGTGTAAGTATTAACACTAATAAAATTAAAATTAACATATAAGAAAAATATTGTAAATCGGGGCCTATATTAAGTAGCAGTAGGAATAAGTTTGCAAAAATAAACGATGCGATACACCAAAATAATTTGTAATACTTATATACCGTTGAGCTCTCAAATGATTTTATTATGAATAAAGGAATTGTTGCTAGAATACTGAGTAAAATTGCGTAGACTACAATAGAGAATGTTATTCGAAGAGAAGAGCCATTTATTAAATTGCTCCCTCCCATACTCAAATTTGAAATTCCAACTATTGGAAAGCTACAACCTGACAAATATACTGAACATAGTACTAGCAGACATAATTTTATTTTAATTTCAATGAACGGGGGCATTTTTAGCTCCTTGTTGAACACAAATCGCAGCGTAGTTACTCATAAAAAGACAACCACCCCCTTACCGCTTTTAAACATGAGTTTATATTTCTAACATACAGAAAACCGACATGAATCGCTCTTTATTTATCAGACTTTTGCATCTGGGTGTACATCAATGTTTATTCTATAAAATTTACCATCACTGCCTTGTCTGAGTGTCCCCTTCCATAATTTCATAACTTTCCTGTTCTTCATGTACCTTAAAAGTGGTAGCGTTAGAATTGAATTTGAAAAAGTTGTTTCTATGCTGGATTGATTTTCTGGTAAATTATTGGTTGGAGCCATACTAATTAAAGTAAACTTACCATCACTTCCTAATTGTAGCGTTGCTTTGTATGGATTACCCTGAAACATAACGCGTGGAATATCAAGTTTCGAAGTTTCATCAGTAAAAGTAGGTATCCGTCCATAATAGGCTTTAACTGATATTTTATCCATAAGACTTAAACTCTTATCGCCATAGTAATTTTGGCGGCAGTAATTCATAATTGAGTCTGGGTCATAATCAGTAAAAGAAGTGTTTCCTTTTACATTATATCTTGCAGGATCATCTAACGAACATGAATTAAAACTAAAGTCTCTATTATGTTCGTGAGATAAGCCTAAAACATGACCAAATTCATGAACAGCAGTAAACTGAATACATTGCTCAAAATTGATACCATTGTCTGCACATCTTTGTTTCATGCTTTTATTGTGAAGTAGGTCATTAGATGGATTAGTAAGGGTCTTTAAATTAAAATCCAAGGTGACACCACGTGTATTTGATTCAGGGTAGATATTGAGTACTTATTTACCCAACCCATGGCTTTCAGACCTATCTCCCATGCTAACCCTAACACCGTTAAAATAACCACTTGGACACCAATCCCAGCCAGTAAAACGAACCAAAGAAGCTTTCTCCCATGATTGTTCAATTGCTCTTCTTGTTAAAACCCGATTATTAAATGTGTTATTAAACTCTGGTGACTCCTGCCTTTCCCAACACACGGGTATATTCATGTTTAGCCAGATAGTCGTATCTTTAAAAAAAGATTTTGGTTGAATATTTTTTTCTTCTGATTTGTCAAACTCAATATACTCTTCAAGTTCGGTATATTCTTCAAATTCAGCAGCAAACAGACTATGAGTCGCTAATAGATAGACGATAGATAGATAAATTTCATATTAATTCTCCTTAATGTTTTAGAATTATTTTTATAACTAGTGGCTTACATTGTAGAAAAAAACCTAACCACGACTTAACGTACTAGGATGATTAAACCACATAAAAACATTAGCATCAACAGCAAGCGATTGAATATAAAGATTTTTTTATATTAACACTTAAACTAAAGTACCTAACTCTTCTAGCTCTACAATATTACAAAATCTCTAACTTAATAGCGGTGGTGCAACGTATAATATAAAACCAAAACACACGGAGAAAATATGCCAATCGACATTCTTATTACAGTGTTAGCTACAACAGTAATCCAGTCAGTTTTTGGTGTAGGTGTTTTACTATTTGGAACCCCAGTCTTACTGCTACTCGGTTATGATTTTATTAATGCACTCAGTGTATTATTGCCTATTTCAATTGCTATTAATTTATTGCAGATTATTAAACATTACCAACACATTGATACCACTTTTTATAAACACGTATTGGTTTATAGCATTCCATTTGTTATTGTTTTTTTAGTCAGTACCACAAAAATTAATATCAGCGTATTAATCGGTGGTTTTCTTGTTTTAGTCGCTCTCAAAAGCTGTTTTCCCATCATTGAGAAAAAGCTAGTAAGCATGTTTAAATATGAGGAAGCTTATCTTTCCTTAATGGGGGGGGTATCCATGGTTTAACCAGCTTAGGTGGCTCATTACTTACAGCGATTGTTCACAGCAAAAACCATAATAAAAACACCACTAGAGTCACTATTGCAACATGTTATGCAACTTTTTCTTTTTTTAGCTGATAACGTTAGGGTACCTCTTTTAATTTTCTCATCTACAATTATAGAGGTATCCTTTACTTCTTAAGGGCAGCCAGTTTGAATTATTATAGTCTGATAACATGAGCTTTTTACAGAGAGGCATCATTGTTTTTTTACTTTCAGAGGAAATTATTTGCAGCAGCATAAATACTATTAAATATAATCAATTTTTTGCACTTTTTATACTCCTGTCAGGTCTATTACTCATGACTCAGTAATTCTTTTTTCTATTTATAACTTTTCATCTCTATGTATAACTTAATTAAAGCCACAAAATTCACATATTTATTTTGAGAAACACCCAATAATAACTACAAATAAAGAGGTATCTCCATGAAAAAAATTTTTAATTACTTTTTAATCGGTATTTTAGCTTTTATCCCTATTTATGTTATAGGATCTATTGTCTTCTTTGTTAACGACAGGTTTTCAGATTTAGTTAGATTTGTTTATGGTTATTATGATAGTTACCTAACAACAGCAATCCTCTTTGTATTCAGCTTTTCTATGTTTGCCTATATAGGCTATCGTTTAAGCATAGGCCGTTCTTCTATAATTTCGACCATAGATGTTGTTATCAACAGGATTCCATTTCTAAATACTATTTACAGAGTAACTAAAAAATTAGTCAACATGTTCTCAGGCCACGAAGCTAAAACTGAACGTGAAGTAGTCTATATCGAATACCCTAAAGATGGTATTTGGGTTCCTGCTTATGTAACGAATAAAGAAAAAGATCGTTATATTTTATTTGTACCTACATCACCCAATCCAACATCTGGTTTTACTGTCATTGTTCATGAATCAAAAGTCTTTAAATCCGAAATGGATATTGAGCAAGCAACTAGTTTTATTATCAGTGTCGGTGTAGATTATGACAGGTCTGATGAAGCAAATAAATTACCAAAATGAAAGAACTTGAAACTGTATTAAACACGCTAAGTTCTCTCATATGGGGGCCCGTTATGCTGGCCTTTTTATTAGGAATTGGACTTTTTTTAACCCTTGGTTTAAAAGCATTTCCTTGGCGGTATACATTCAAATCATTTACCTTGTTGTGGAATAGCAGAAAGACTTCACAAGAAGGTGATATTTCACCTTTCCAAGCATTAATGACATCGTTGTCTGCAACCATAGGAACTGGAAACATAGCAGGAGTCGCCACTGCAATATCATTAGGCGGCCCAGGTGCTATTTTTTGGATGTGGGTTACTGCTTTATTTGGTATGGCAACAAAGTATGCCGAAGCGGTTTTAGCTGTTAAATTTAGAGAAGTTGATGCTTTAGGGTCTCATCAAGGAGGCCCTATGTATTATATAAAAAACGGCCTACACAAAAAATGGCATGGATTAGCCACTGCCTTTGCACTATTTGGTGCTATAGCTGCATTTGGTATTGGCAATATGGTTCAAGCAAATTCAGTTGCTGATGCAGTTGATTCCATGTTTAACATTCCTGCCTGGCAAACAGGGTTGATAATCACGCTGTTAACAGCTTCAGTTATTTTGGGAGGAGTAAGCCGAATAGCCGCAGTTGCTTCTAAACTTGTTCCTACCATGGCGATTACTTATTTTTCAGGGGCTATATTTGTACTTTTCAGTTATTTTGATCAAATACCTGCCGCACTATATTTAATCGTCAGTAGTGCATTTTCAGAAACAGCTGCTATTGGTGGTTTTACTGGAGCCGCAGTTTGGGCTGCCATCCGCTTTGGTGTCGCTAGAGGAGTATTTTCTAATGAAGCAGGACTTGGTAGTGCGCCTATTGCTCATGCAGCAGCTAAAACAAAATCCCCTGTTCAGCAAGGTATGATTGCAATGTTAGGTACATTTATTGATACCTTAATTATCTGTACCATGACAGCATTAGTCATTATATTAACTGGAGCATGGACGAGTGGAGAAACAGGTGCTGCTTTATCAACATTAGCATTTAATACAGCTATACCCGGATGGGGTGGTTATATTGTTGTCTTTGGTTTAGTGGTGTTTGCTTTTACCACAATTTTAGGCTGGAGTTATTATGGTGAACGGTGTGCAGAATTTTTATTTGGTGTAAAAGTCATTAAACCTTATCGTTTTTTATGGCTTTGTGCTATTCCTGTTGGAGCAATGGGGAAGCTTGGTATTATCTGGCTATTAGCAGATGTGATGAATGGTTTAATGGCAATCCCTAACTTAATTGCTCTTGGCCTATTAAGCCCGATCATCTTTGAAATGACAAAGGACTATTTATACCCAACATCCAACTAATGAATATGTTCGATTGCCAAGGGAACCTCCGATTAAGTCTCTATTTTACTAGACTCAATAAGACACCTGCTGCAACTGCAGAACCAATCACACCTGCTACATTTGGACCCATGGCATGCATCAACAGAAAGTTGTGAGGATTGCTTTCTAACCCAACTTTGTTTGCTACACGAGCTGCCATTGGAACAGCCGACACTCCAGCCGCACCAATTAATGGGTTAATCGGTGTTTTACTAAATTTATTCATTATTTTAGCCATTATCACGCCACATGCTGTACCTATACAAAATGCAACAGCACCCAATGCTAAAATACCGAGCGTTTCAGCTTTTAGAAAAGCTTCTGCACTTAATTTAGACCCTACCGCCAAGCCTAAAAAGATAGTGACAATATTAATAAGTTCATTTTGAGCTGTTTTACTGAGCCGCTCTACCACGCCACAAGCATTCATTAAATTACCCAGACAAAACATCCCAACTAAAGGTGCCGCGGAAGGAAGCAGTAAAGCACTTAATGTTAAAAGCATAAGGGGGAAAATAACTTTTTCAGTACTGCTCACCACACGAAGTTGCTGCATTTCTATTTTTCTCTCATCTTCTGTTGTTAATGCTCGCATGATAGGTGGCTGAATTAATGGAACAAGAGCCATATAGGAATACGCGGCAACAGCAATTGCACCTAATAGCTCAGGCGCAAGTTTTGACGCCACATAAATCGCTGTGGGGCCATCAGCACCACCAATAATCGCAATAGCAGCAGCATCTTTTAATGAGAACTCCATTCCAGGAAGAAGATTAAGAGCAAGTGCACCTAAAAGTGTAGCAAATATACCAAATTGAGCAGCTGCACCTAAAAATAAAGTTTTTGGGTTAGCAAGCATTGGACCAAAATCGGTCATAGCACCTACACCCATAAAAATTAGCAGAGGAAAAACACCTGTTTTAATGCCAAGATACAAGTAATATAAAATCCCACCAGGCTCAGCAATGCCAGCAATGGGAATATTACTTAAAATTGCACCAAAGCCAATAGGCAATAATAACAAAGGTTCAAACCCTTTCTTAATAGCAAGAAAAAGCAATAAAAAACCGACCAGCATCATAAAAACTTGCCCGCCAGAAAAATTATAAAAGCCTGTACTTTCCCATAAGGAGATAAGATTTTCCATAAACCGTCTTTTTTGTATTCAAAAAATAAATAATTACTTAGTTATAGGTATATCTATAAAGTGATTAGTGCTTCCCCAACAGCAACAGCGTCACCATCTTTAACATTAATTGCACTGACCGTACCTGATATTTTCGATCGTACCTCAGTTTCCATTTTCATTGCTTCCATAATCAACACAACATCACCTTGAGCAACTTGAACACCTACCGTAACATTTACCTTCAATATATTACCTGCCATGGGGGATTCAATAACCTCACCACTACTCATCGCTGTTGATGCTTCTACATCTCCTCCTGTTTGTTGTACGCTAATATTAGCGCCTCCAGGTCCGACAGCTACATTGTAATTCCTACCATCTACATTAACAGAATATGTTTCTACAGCGACATCAGAACTAGCTTGTTTAATATTTGCAGCAGCAAACGCTTCTGGATCAGGAGCAGGTTCAAAAGCATCAGGATTCCCTCGATTAGCAATAAACTTCCAACCTACCTGAGCAAAAAGTCCATTAATCAAAGCATCTTCTTCTACATTTTTTGCCAAAGTCACACCTTCTTCTTTAGCTTTATCTTCAACTTCAGCAATTAATTTATGCATTTCTGGTTCTAGCAGATCAGCAGGGCGACAAGTAATTAACTCTGATCCGTTTAAAGCCCTCTCTTGTAACTCTTTATTCAGTGCAGCAGGTGCTGCACCATATTCACCTTTTAAGACACCCGCAGTTTCTTTAGTGATTGTTTTATAACGCTCACCTGAAATTACATTGAGTACTGCTTGGGTTCCAACAATTTGTGACGTAGGTGTTACCAAAGGAATAAAGCCTAAATCCTCTCTTACTCTAGGAATTTCTTTTAATACTTCATCAAACTTGTCAGCAGCGCCTTGTTCTTTAAGCTGACTTTCCATATTCGTCAACATTCCGCCAGGGACTTGCGAGGTCAGAATTCTGCTATCGACTCCTTTTAAGCTACCTTCATACTGTGCATATTTTTTTCTTACATCTCTAAAATAATGTGCAATATCTTCTAGTTTTACTAAATCCAATCCTGTATCACGGCTTTGCCCTTCTAAACTAGCGACAATTGTTTCGGTAGGACTGTGCCCATATGTCATGCTTAAAGATGAAATTGCAGTATCAACATTATCTATTCCTGCTTCTATCGCTTTAACAAGTGTAGCAACACTTAAGCCAGTAGTAGCATGGCAATGAATGTGAATAGGAATATTAGTTGATCGTTTTAATTTAGTGACTAATTCAAAAGCATCATACGGCTTTAACAACCCAGCCATGTCTTTAATACAAATTGAATGGGCTCCCATATCTTCAATTTGCTTGCCTTGTACAACCCATTTATCAATAGTATGAAATTCGCTAGTGGTATAAGAAATAGTACCCTGAGCATGTGCATCGGTATTTAATACAGCCTTAACTGCTTGCTCTATATTACGCATGTCATTCATTGCATCGAAAATACGAAAAACATCCATACCATTAACAACACACCGCTCAACAAATTTATCGACGACATCATCAGCATAATGTCGATAACCCAAAATATTCTGTCCACGAAGTAGCATTTGTTGTGGTGTATTAGGCATTGCAGCTTTTAACAAACGCAACCTTTCCCAAGGATCTTCACCTAAGTATCTAATACAAGCATCAAATGTTGCACCACCCCAAGATTCAATCGACCAATAGCCAATTCGATCCAATTTTTCACAAATTGGTAGCATATCTTCAACACGTAAACGAGTCGCCAATATTGATTGATGAGCATCTCGTAAAACAACTTCTGTTATACCTAAGGGTTTATTATCCGCCGCCATGTTTTCTCCTATGACCTTGTTGGGTCAGTCTTAATTAAGCTCACTTTGTGGGTTTGCTTTAAGTAACCTGAGTTAAAATATGTATATTTTAGAGGTAATGAGGTTTTAAAAATTTTCGAAAGCTTGACCTAGAATGATGGGTGTAGTCAAAAATTTAAACTTCCAATTTTATTAAACTATCACTTCTTATTTCGATACTGATGTAATGCGGCACTAATTGCAGCTATAACACCTGCTTCAGTATGACTAGTTGGTGCTGTCATTGGTGAAACATCTAATACTGAATCTTCTGGAAAAAATCGCTGTATTACTGCTGTCATGATATTTACCATCACGATTAGCAATGCTAAAAAAGCAAAGACAATCCCCATACCAATTAGCATAAGCTCAACACCAGAGTTCATCATTTCGTTCATGCTCATATCCTATAGATCCAATTAACCGGCGCATCATACCATATTTTCACCTAAATTTCTCCAAGCAAGCGTTGCCTTTTACAGGTTTTGTCTTTTCAGAAAATACCAGTAAGAGTAGAATAAAGTCTATATTTTAGAGCGGATACAGTAATGACAGAAAAAAATCATACAGAACAAGAGTGGAAAGAAAAACTAACTCCAGAGCAATTTGATATTTGTAGAAATAAGGGCACAGAAAGGCCTTTTACAGGTGAATATAATGATTGTAAAAAACAAGGCATTTATCAATGTATTTGCTGTGGAAGTACTTTATTCGACTCTAAGTCAAAATACGACTCAGGTTCTGGCTGGCCAAGTTTTTGGCGTGCTATAACTTCAGATAATATTAACCAAGTTACCGATGGAAGCCATAGTATGAAAAGAACTGAAGTAACATGCAAATCTTGTGATGCTCATTTAGGCCATGTATTTGAAGATGGTCCTCAACCAACTGGACTGCGTTACTGTATAAACTCTGCATCGCTTAAATTAAAAGAAAACTCATGAAAGAAAAACAGCTGGTTCAAGATTTATTAGACTTTATTGATAATAGCCCCAGTCCTTATCATGCTGTAAAAAGTCTAGAAAACCAATTGGCTAGCTATGATTTTGAACAACTCAATGAAAAACATAAATGGGAATTAAAACCAGAAGGTCGGTATTACGTCATCCGTGATGACTCTTCTATTATTTTCTTTACTACTGGAAAAAAATCATTAACTGATTCAGGTTATAAAATTTTTGGAGCACATACTGACTCTCCTGGTCTTAAAATAAAACCTAATCCCGTTAATAATGTTGAAGGTTTAATCAGATTAGGCGTAGAAGTTTATGGAGGCCCAATATTAGCGACCTTTACTGACCGAGACTTAAGTTTAGCTGGACGAATCAGCTATAAAACACCTTCTGGAAAAATCGCCAGCAAACTAGTTCATTTTGACCAGCCGTTGCTACGCTTACCTAATCTCGCAATCCACATGAATAGGACGGTTAACGAGGAAGGCTTAAAATTACACAAACAAAATGAATTAGCATTAATTATTTCAACTTCTTTTGAAACGCTCTTATCCCAGCAATACCTGATTCAGTTACTTGAAAAAGCATCCGGCATTAAAGAAGATCAAATTTTATCTTGGGAATTAAACGTTTATGACACCCAAAAAGGTTCATTTTGGGGGGATAAACAACAGTTTTATGCTAACAGCCAGCTTGATAATTTAGCGTCTTGTCATATAGGGCTACAAGCTATACTAGATGAGTCAGCTTTAAAATCAGAAAACACTCTTCTTTGTGCTTTTTTTGACCATGAAGAAATTGGTAGCGAAAGCACCAAAGGTGCTGATGGCAGCTTTTTACCAGACATTCTTGAGCGTATAGCTCTAGCCATGGATCTAAATAAAGAAGATTATCAACGCATTCTTGCTAACAGTTTTATGATTAGTGCAGATATGGCACATGCTTATCAACCTAATTTCCCCGCTGCATACGAGCCAGACCATAAAGTAACCGTCAATAAAGGCCCTGTTATTAAAGTAAATGCTAATCATCGCTATTCATCTGAATGTATTTCAGAAGCCATGTTTATTTTGTGGTGTGAGCAAACCAATACACCCTATCAAAAATATTCACATCGAACAGACATTCCATGTGGAAGCACAATTGGCCCAATGACCTCTGCAAAACTTGGCATTAGAACAGTGGACGTTGGTAACCCTATGTGGGCCATGCATAGCATCCGGGAAAGTGCCGGGGTAAAAGATCATACCTATATGATAAATGTTATCAAATATTTTTTTTCTACAGAATAGATTCTCTATTTCCATCCAAACTCTGGGTATATTAAGGAGCCTCTGATTAAGTCCAATTATTTTTAGCTTGCTAAAACAGCCGATATTTCCCACGAAAATCGGTGCTATAGAATAACTGTTACGTCTCACTTCGTGAAAAATAGCGACCGTTTTTTCTGCGCTAAATTCTAATCAACTTAATCAGAAGCTCCTTAATAATTCCTGGCTACCCACATGCTTCCGCTAATTTATATTCCATAAATAAAATGAGCTCCAGAGTTAATCTCATATCATTTTTTCTCAGCTTGAAAAATAAATTAATAACGAAAGAAGATAGCTCTTTTCTTTGGCATTAAAACCAATGTTTTTTTTATTTTCAAAAAATATTATTAATTCAAATGGTTATATAACACGACTCTTCATGAATTTAACGAAAGCTTTTGGGTAACCAACAAATAGTATGCTTCTGTAGATTTAACATCTGCTACCCTAACTAAATCCCTTCCCTTTTTTAAACTCAAACATGATAAAGTAGGTCATATAACATAATTTTATAAAAAAATACTTTATCTACTCTTCAAAAATGAAAAAAACTGGCTTTCATAAGAAAAGTAGATTATTTCTTTTAATTTCTAGCCTTACCGCTCTATTATTCTTATCAGCTCAGCCTTTTGCTCAAGACAAAAGCAACGAATATAAAATCAAAGCAGGGTATTTATATAATTTCACTAAATTTATTTACTGGCCAGATAATGAGTCTGCAACTTTTAATTTATGTATCGTTGGTGACGACCCTTTTGGCTCAATTATTAATCCCATTGAAAAACGGACAGTCAATAATAAACCCATTCGTTTACACCGATTTCAAACAATCACCAAGAAAACTCATTGCCATCTAATCTATTTTTCGGGACAAGCCGAAAAGCTAATAAAAAAAGATAATTCATTTCCTACTAACTCCTCGGCTCCATCACTCACTGTAGGCGAATCTGACCAATTTATTAAAGCTAATGGAATGATCTCTTTTTTTCTTTCAGCAGGAAAAGTAAAGTTACGTATAAATCTAGCCTCATTAAAAAAAAGCGGGCTAACCGTCAGCGCAAAACTATTAGAAGTTTCTGATATTTATGAAGGAAAATCAAATGATTAAATTCCTTCAAAATTTTTCTATCAAAAAAAAATTAATAGCCCTTCAAGCTTTTTCCAGCCTTTCTGGATTGTTTTTTACAACAATACTATTACTTGTATTTGAAGTCACCGAATTTAAGCATGATGCTAAACAAAAAGCATCAACAATGGCAGAACTTGTAGGTAACAGAAGTACTGCAGCTCTTATATTTGACGATCCCACTTTAGCTAAAGAAAATTTAGAACCATTAATACAATTAGCTAGTTTTCATTCCGCTTGTATCTATGATTCACATGGAAAAGTTTTCGCAAGTTTAAATCATAAAATACGAACTGAAACTGCATGTCCTAATCAATACTCTGGAGCAAAAACTTTTTTTAAACAAGCATCACTTTATGTTTATGAACCTATTTTTATTGATTCCGAGTTAATAGGAACAGTCTATATATTTGCTAATTTAGAACAATCATTTTTACGTAAGCTGCAATCTATCGGTGTACTTTTTATTGTTTTATTAGCTGCTACGGTCATTTCATTTTTATTAACATCACCCTTAATCGGCGTTATTACTATTCCTCTGAATAGCTTATTAAATACTGTCAATAAATTTATAAACAAGAAGGATTATTCTCTACGAGCAATAAAACAAGGGAATGATGAGCTAGGTACTTTAGTTGATACCTTTAATGAAATGATTGCAACAGTAGGGCAACAACATCATGCATTAACTGCAGCTAAAGACCATTATCAGGCTCTATATAATGACAATCCAACAATGGTATTCAATCTATCTAAAAATAGATCCATTATTTCTGTTAACCAGTATGGTGCTAAACAGCTTGGTCTAACCTGCGAAGAACTTCAAGGCCGCTCTATTTTTAATTTTATACATCCAGATGATAAGCAGGCAGCCCAAGATTTTTTTTATTCGTGTATTTCAATGCCCAAAAAAGTACACAAACATGAAATCCGTAAAATCTGTAAAAATGGACAAATCATTTGGGTAAGAGAAAGTGCTCGAGTCATTATCAATGAAAATGAACAATATAATTTTTTATTAGTTTGTGAAGATATAACAGAAACTCGGTTACTCTCTAAAAAATTAGCTTACCAAGCTAGTCATGATTCACTAACCGGACTAGTCAATAGAAACCAGTTTGATAAGTTTCTTAAGCTCATACTCGAAAAAGCTCATAACGATCAATCTGAACATGTACTTTGTTATTTAGACCTAGATCAATTTAAAGTTGTTAATGACACAAGTGGTCACTTAGCAGGTGATGCCTTATTAAGGCAATTGGGAAATGTATTAAGAAAACAAATACGATCTGGCGATGTCCTCGCGCGGTTAGGAGGAGATGAATTTGGTATTATCATGAGTCACTGCTCATTAAATGAAGCTTATCAGGCTTGTGAAAAGTTAAGAAATACTATTCGTGGCTTCCAGTTTGCATGGGAAGACAGAAGTTTTTTTATTGGTGTCAGTATTGGACTCTCATCAATCAATAATCACAGTGGAAATGCTGTCGAAATCTTAAAAGAAGCAGATTCGGCCTGTTATGCTGCAAAAGAAAATGGACGAAATAGAATTCACGTATTTAACCCAGATGATGAAGAATTAGCATCTCGACGAGGAGAAATGCAATGGATCGAGAAAATTCAACATGCAATTGCTAAAAATCAATTTATATTATATGGACAACGAATAGTTCCCACTTCCGATACAGAGGAAGGACTACATTTTGAAACCTTAATTCGTTACCAAGATAAGCAAGGTAACATCATTCCACCGGGTGCTTTTTTACCTGCTGCAGAACGATACAACTTAGCTCCTGCCCTAGACAAATGGGTCATCAATAATTTATTTAATTGTTTATCTAATTATAAAGATGACTTACAACATTTATCTTTATGCTCAGTTAATTTATCAGGCCTTTCATTGTCTGATGAAAGTATGCTCGATTTCATCAATAATGCATTTAACAAATATTCAATTCCTCCTGAAAAAATCTGTTTTGAAATAACAGAAACAGCAGCTATCAGTAATTTAAATTATGCATCTAAATTCATTACCCTCCTTCGCGCCAAAGGTTGTTCATTTTCTTTAGATGATTTTGGCTGTGGACTTTCCTCATTTGCTTATTTAAAAAACTTACCCGTTGATTTTTTAAAAATTGATGGTCTATTCGTTAAAGACATTATTGAGGATCCTGTTGATCGTGCCATGGTTAAATCTATCGATGAAGTCGGCCACATTATGAATAAAAAAACTATTGCCGAGTTTGTTGAGAACGACCAAATATTTAATCAACTCAAAGATTTAGGTGTCGATTATGCTCAAGGCTATGAAATTGCAAAACCAATTCCTTTAAAAGAGTTATTAACCACAGCCCTGTCACCACAGACTTTTTATTAATTATTTGTAGATCTAAAATGGTAAAGAAATTCTTTTTACAACTAAAATTGACTCTTCTAGCATGCTTCATTTGCTTTACAGCGATGGCTCATGCAGAAGAGATAGATGATTTTTTTGCTCTTTCCCCTATAGAATTAGCCAATATATCCGTATCTATTGCTACAGGAACCCCAAAACCAGCTTATCAATCAGCAGCAGTCACCTCTGTTATCACTGCAGAACAAATTAAAAGCATGGGAGCTACTGAATTATGTGATGTACTTGATACTGTCCCTGGCTTACATGTCAGTATTCAACCTGTCACCGGCGACCCACTGTATTCTATGCGTGGAATTAGGAACGATCTCAATTCTGAAATTTTACTGTTACTTAATGGAGCACGCTATGTAGTACCTTATAACGGTGGCTTCATGACAGGAATGTCAATACCCGTTGAAGCCATCCAGAAAATAGAAGTTATCAGGGGGCCAGGGTCAGCTCTATATGGTGCAAATGCATTTGCTGGTGTTATTAATATTATCACTAAAAAAGCTCAAGACATTGCAGGGACAGAAATTGGTATTAGAGGCGGCTCATGGGACACACAAAGTGCATGGGGGTTGCATGGTAACCATTGGCAGGGCTGGGATATTGCAACAACATTACAATATTCTCATAATAATAATGATGGTAACAGAATTATCACAGCTGATGCTCAATCTGCTCTTGACACTACTTTTGGGTCAAAAGCCTCCTTGGCTCCAGGTGAAATACAAACACAAACAGAAAGATGGAATGCTCATTTAAATTTACACCGAAAACATTTGGATATTGATTTTTGGGCGTTTAAAAACGTAGATGGAAAATTACGTGCAGGAATAGGAACCTTAGACAATAAGGGTAGTTTAAAAGGTGAAAATTACTTAACCAACCTTAGTTTTTCTACAGAAGACCTAATAGAAAACTTGGAACTAAATGTAAATGCCAATTATTTATATACAAACATAGCTGCCAATCTATACCACCTGCCAGATAGAGCTCTTGCACCCATAGACAATATTGGAAATATCAACCTAAGTTCACCCACTGGTCTTGTATTTTTTCCTAATGGAATGCGTACTCAGCTAGGAATAGAAAATCAAGTAGCGGCATTGGAAATCAGTTCTTTATTCAAGGGAATTGAAAACCATTTGATTAGATTAAGCACTAGCTTTCGTTATGAACAAGTACACACAAAAGAAAGCCGCAACCATGGAATAGGTATTATAAATGGTACTCAGTCCATTGTTGATGGCAAGTTAACTGACATTACCGGAACAGATTTGGCATCCCTAGAAAACACCTCACGTTCAATCTGGTCTGTTGCCTTGCAGGATGAATGGCAACTGAGTGACAACTGGCATTTAACAACAGGCATACGTTATGACGAATATTCTGACTTTGGCAGTACCTTTAATCCACGAGCAGCCTTAGTTTGGACTATCAATGATCAATTGAGTAGTAAACTACTTTATGGTCGTGCCTTCAGAGCACCTAGTTTTTTAGAACAAAAACAGAAAAATAGCCAACTATTTGAAGGGAACCCTAACATTACTCCAGAAATTATAAATACTGCTGAACTTGCTTTTGATTACCATCCACACCATAATTTTAGATCATCAATAAATTTTTATTTCTACGAAATTGATGATGTAATTTCTACAGTTACAATTGACCAAAATATTTCACAAATTAGAAACCAAGAGGGACAATCGGGGTATGGCTCTGAACTTGAATGGGACTGGCAATTTTATAAACAATGGAATTTAAAAGGTAACTATGCATGGCAAAATTCACATTCTGATAAATCAGGAAATAGAATAAGTAAAGTGCCTGAACATCAAATATATGTCGCTGCATCCTGGAGGTTTTTACCTAAATGGCAGTTACAAACACAATTAAACTGGATAGGAAACAGAACTAGCCCTAAGGGTGATAATCGAGTATTAAAAGATTATGAGACTGTCGATATTACATTAAGTAGTCAGCGCTTTTTTGGACATATAGATTTTACAGCCTCAGCACGCAATATTTTCAACTCCCATGGAAAAGAGTATGCTTCCAGAGTTTATTCTGACAATATGCCTATTGCCAGTCGTAGCTTTTATTTGGAAACCACATTACACTTTTGAAAAATATATTACCGTATGATGGAGAGCTTTATCTAATAAAAAAGTTTTTCCTACTTGATGTCTCAGATCATTTATTTAATACTTTATTGAATAATTTAGCCTGGCAAGAAGAACAAATATTCCTCTATGGGCGATGGATAAAAGTGCCTCGACTCATGTGCTGGTATGGTGATAAAGAGGCTAGCTACTATTATTCAGGTGTAATTCACCACCCTTTACCATGGACTAAACCTATGGTAGAAATCAAACAGAAAATTGAATCAAAGTTCCTATTTTCCTTTAATAGTGTTATGGCTAACCTATATCGAAATGGCTCAGATTCTATGGGCTGTCATGCAGATGATGAAAAAGAACTCGGTAAAAACCCAACCATTGCCTCATTAAGTCTAGGAGAAGAGCGCTTGCTAAAATTTAGACACAACAAACACAAAGAAACTCAAAATATTGTATTAAGTCATGGCGACTTATTACTCATGAGCGGAGAAATTCAACATCATTGGAAACATGAATTACCCAAAACAAAAAAGAAGAAAACCGAACGAATTAATTTAACTTTCCGGAACATAATCCATTCATCTTAAATTGATTATCAAGCACTAAATCATTCAAATATGAAGAGGTTAAATATTTCTTTTCCCCCAAACCATTGGACCTTCAGCAGGACTAGTACCCCGTAAATAGACATCTGTATTTTGTCTATTCACATTATCAGAATAACTAAACAATGGCCCATTACAGCTATCCAACCAATGATCATAGCTTGTACGCTGTAATTGGTAATCATATAAAACAAAACCAAAATCCATCCAAAAAACATACTTGTTATAGCTATCCACACCTGAGTAATCAAAGCCTACACAAGTACCTGGAGCAAACTGCCCCCTGACTGCCAGCGCTTCTTCTGATCTATTTTTTGCATCAACAGAAGAACTTACATGTGCTTTTATATGCAGGTAATTAGAAAAAGAAAAAACGGCAGCAACAATCATTATTCTCATCGATGGTGGAACCATTGCTACTACAAAAACCAATAAAACCCCAGCAACCAGCCACCCCCAAACCTCTTGCTCATGCAAAAAATAGTCTTGCCAAAGCGCAGGGATATTCACTCGTAAAACATGTGAATAGCTATCTATTTCTGAATAAAAAACCCATGTACAAAGAATAGCAATAGGTATCGCCCAAAGTACCTTTTGATTAGAAATATTAAGAGCACCTGCAAGAAGAATAGGAGCGATCACTCCTTCAACATAACGTCCATAAAACCATTGATCTAGCCGTTGCGCCTCAATTTTCCAAGTAAATAATAATGCTGTCATCATCATCGTACCGACCAAAGCAAGCCATATAAATATTGCTACTGCATTTTCCTGTAATAATGTATTATCCGACGGCTTTTCTTCATTAAATAAAGTCGGGGTCAATGCAAATAAGCCTAACCAAAATAAACCAACACTCCCTAAGCTAAAATAAAAAATTTGTCCTGTTATACGCGCCACAACCTCTTTAATTCCAGTTAAAGAAAACAAAGGAGATAGGAATTCCATTGCATCAGGGTAATGATAATTAGGAGATCGACCACTAATACTCATGTGTTCTTGAACAATAAAGTTCATTCCTTCTTTGTAAAGAAGAACCATACTAATAATGGTAAGTAAAAGTATTACAAACAAATCGTACCGATTACGCTTAGATGCAATATAAAAGGAACCACAAATGATAGCAATTATTGGAGCTGCTGCTGTAGGATGTATCCAATATAATAACCCTGAAATTACACCCAAGACCATCCAACTACCTCTCTCTCTATGAATAGCCCGAAGATAGGAAAGAAGCATAAACAAAAAAACGGGAACAAATGCTACTTGGGAAGATGAATAGCCAGCCATAATAACGCCAGCTGGATATAGAGATACAACACCAACAGCAACCGCTTTTTCTCGTAACGTACAATTTGGTGAAAAATGCTTTGCAAGTAAAAATAATGCTAAAACTGAACTGGCAAAAAGTGTTGCATTAATTGCTCGCACAACACCCCATATAATTTGAGGTGTTTCTGCTACAAAAAAAGCAAGGGAAATAAATATTGAATAACCACCGTGAAAGCTACTCGCAAAATCATTTGGAAACCCTGCTATTGCAGCAGCAATGGCAAGGTAACTTCCTTCATCAGGCTGAATTGTGGGACCTACAATGCTTGAATTAAAAAGAAACACCGTTAAACCAGCAATAAGAGCTAATCCAGAAGGAAATAAATAATTGTCGTTATTTTCTATTTTTTGTTTCATAAAATTAAATTCACTAGATATAAGAAGTGAAAAATTTAACTTATAGAAAGAACTTTAACCCTTTCTACATATGAAATACCTTATTCAGCTCTGGGAGGCCAAGCAAATGAAAAGTCTTCTCGGTCAAGCGTTAAATTAGGATTATATGCTGGATCTATCAATAACCCTTTCCCCCAACGCTTCCTCATATAATTTACTTCACCGTTAAAGCGAGCTTGTTTTTCAGGCGTATCTTCATATCCTCTGGTTGCTGATTCATAATGATACATCTCTGCATAAGGAGTCCAGACATTATAAAAACCTTGCTCTTTTATTCTTAAACATAAATCAACATCATTAAAAGCAACCGCTAAATTTTTCTCATCAAAACCACCCACAGCATCAAATACAGATTTCCTTACAACTAGGCAAGCTGCTGTCACGGCTGATAAATTTTGTGCCAACAATAAACGACCACAATACCCTGGATTATCCCGAGGATAATGTTTATGAGAATGCCCAGCAACACCTCCTAACCCAACAATCACACCGGCATGCTGAATAGTATCATCTGGATAATATAATTTTGCACCGACAGCACCCACTTCTGGGTGAATTGCGTGGCCGACCATTTCATCCAACCAATCATTATCTATTACTTCCAAATCATTGTTTAATAGGGCAATAATATCTCCCTTTGCTTGTTTAACAGCTTTATTATTTAATGCAGCATAGTTAAAGGGACTGTCATCTCGAATAATCGTAACACGAGTATTTTCCTCTAATTTTTGTAAATAACGGACTGCCACCAAATCATTACTACCGTTATCAACAATGATCATTTCAAAGTTCTCATAATGCGTTCTGTCAAGAATACTCTCAACACAACGTCGCAATAAACTAAACCCATTACGAGTAGGAATAACAATACTGACTAACGGTAGTTCTTTTGGCAATATATAACGTACCCTTAAAGCTCCAGGTAAACGATCATGTGCCAGCACATCTGCAGCTCTATTTTTACGTTGCAAAGCACCTTCCACGGCTTTGGCAATTAGTTTTTCAGCATAAGGTTTTTCATGCACACCATTTGCCGTACTTCCTTCGACGGCTCTCCAATGATATAAAATATGAGGTATATGTACAATCTGTTCAGCTGTTAATTCATCCACATAACGCAATGCTAAATCGTAGTCTTGTGCTCCGTCAAAGGCTGAATCAAATCCACCAAGAGCTTTTACTTTCTCAGTTTTATAAATTCCTAGATGACAAATAAAGTTATGTGACAATAATAATTCAGGGTTCCAGTCAGGCTTAAAGTAGGGAGCATATCTGTTTCCCTGCAAATCCATTTTATCTTCATCAGAATA
>JAGLDH010000149.1 GCA_023145835.1 Methylococcales bacterium | reverse complement strand
GCTATTCTAAATCATAGATAAATCTGACCGCCTAAAGGTGGTGGTTTTAAACCTTTATTAGGGACTAATAAAAAGAGCCTTCGTGCAGCATTAAAATTAAGCGTTTCAAGGAAGGAATACCTCGATTACTTTTTGGCGAAGGAAAGAAGCAATTAATACTTTTTGATAACTCTAATTGTTCCATTATTTGAGCAACAGCCAATAACTCTGCTCTGGAGGTTAATTGGTCATTTGTGGTTTTGAGTATGTAAGATTAATATGTTCATAAGTCTTAACTGCACGCTTTAGGTAATGGGAGTTTTGTTGCAATCATTATACAGCCAAGGCTTCCTTGGTTTTTTTTGTTCTAAATGGGAATTGAGGGGGTCTGACAAAATAAAATTAATTTTCTTAGGGTTTTCTTAGGATTAATTTGATAAAGTTCACCTACGGCATGTATTTGATTTGTCGTATTAGGATATACTTTTTAAATTTTTTAGGTGTTGACCCTAATATTCATCAAGAAATAACTTTTTCATTATAGGAAAAGTTATCCATAGGTTTTTTTATTTAAAAAACTATCATTTTATTTTTGGAGAAAAAAATGCGTGAACTGTCTATTAAAGAAGTAAATGAAGTATCTGGTGGCTGGGTTTGGAGTCCTTGGGGTTATACGAGTTCTGCTAGTTGGGTTTCTGCTGGTGTGGTATCTACCCCTTGGGCTACTGTTGCTTGGAATTCTGGTGCCGTAGTCAATAGTGCTGTAGTTGTAAACACTCCAAACGCTTTCGTTATTTGGCGATAACTCGAAGCAAATGCTTGCTTATTAAGTTTTAAATTATTAAGAATAGAAAAGTCAAAAGTGATTAATTATGCTTTTGGCTTTTTTTTATTTACTGTCTTCATAATGCTTAATTCTATCTTCTAAGATCCTATTCAAGAGCCTCTCGCAATTTCTCCAAAGATGACAGCATTCTACTAGCCACCCAAAACTGCGTTCAGCAACCCAACGTTCTGACGCGCCATCCTCGCTACATATCACCTTGGGACATCCATGTCCAAAGACTCATTCCGCTCGGGCGAATTGGCAAATTTCCCTGGAGAACCCGCAGCTTTTTCGGTGGAAATTGCTAAAACCATGGCGGATGAATAAAAAGGTCTTATTTAAAATTATAAAAAACCATTCCTAAAAAACACATTTTTAGCTCGTCCCTTTTTAACTTGCTGTTCCTATATTAATAAGAGATAATAAAAGGTTGACTATTCTAAACATCACTTTATTGAGTTATATTTAGAACTACCTTTTTTACAAACAACTCGAGGCAAACAATGGCAGGTCGTAATCACTTATTTATTCCTGGTCCAACTAATACACCACATGAAATTCTAAGTGCAATGCATGTGCCTATGGAAGATCACCGATCGCCTATCTTTCCTAAGCTTCTAAAACCTGTTTTAGAAGATCTAAAAAAGATTTTCAGGACAGAAACAGGTCAAGCATTTATCTTTCCTGCAACAGGTACAGCCGGCTGGGAAGTTGCGATTACTAATACACTAAACCCAGGCGATAAAGTTTTAATTTATCGTTTTGGTCAATTCAGCCACTTGTGGATAAACATGGCAGAACGCTTAGGTTTAGACGTTGAAGTCCATGAAATTGAATGGGGCAAAGGCATCCCTCTTGATCATTTAGAAGCACGCTTAAAAGAAGATAACAATCACGAAATTAAAGCCGTTCTAGCAACTCACAATGAAACATCAACAGGTGTAACAAGTGACATTAGCGGCGTTCGTAAAGCAATGGATGCATCTAGTCACCCTGCTTTATTATTTGTTGATGGCGTCAGCTCAATTGCCAGCATTGAATTCCGTATGGAAGACTGGGGGATTGATGCCGCAATCAGTGGCTCACAAAAAGGTTTTATGCTTCCTGCTGGTTTAGCAGTACTAGCTTTCAGCCAAAAAGCATTAAAACTAACTGAAACTGCGACATTCCCTCGTTGCTTTTTAGACCTTAAAGATCAAATGGCTCAAAATGCTTTAGGTTACACACCCTACACAGCAGCAACGCCTATGATCTACGGTTTACGTAAATCAATTGAACTTCTATTAGATGAAGGAATTGACAATGTTTACGCTCGTCACTACCGTTTAGCAGAAGGCGTACGTAAAGCCATTACAGCTTGGGGATTAAAACTATGTGCAGCACCGGGCTTTGAATCAGACACTGTATCGGCCATTGTTGTTCCAGAAGGTAAAGACGCTAAAGATGTTATTGGTACTGCATTCAACAAATATAATATTTCTTTAGGCGCTGGTTTAACAGAAGTCGCAGGTAAAGTTTTCCGTATTGGTCATATTGGTGATATGAATGATGTGTCTTTATTAGGTGCTATTGCAGGTGTTGAAATGGCAATGCTAGATAATGGTTTTGACATCGTTCCTGGAAGTGGTGTTGCCGCAGCAATTGAATATTATCGCTCAACGGCTAAGTAACAAAAGTAGTCTCAAGGTGAAAAGTTCAAGCTAAAACCCCTGCTCTTTTCACCTACCTTTCCTCTCAATGTAAGATGTATTGACAACTAGAAGCGCATTCCCACAACACAAACCTCCCCTCCCTGGCATGAACAAACCAAAAGTTTTTATTACGCGAAGATGGCCTTCTTCTGTCGAAGATAAATTAAAAGCCCGATATGACGTGACTTTAAACTCAGATGACCGACCTTTAACAGCTGATGAGTTTAAACACGCATTACAACATTACGATGCAGTTTGCCCAACGGTTTGCGACTCCTTTCCTGCCGAAGTCTTAAATGTAGAAAATAAACGTTGTAAAATTCTTGGTAATTTTGGTGTTGGCTACAATCATATTGATATTGAAGCTGCAAAAGCTCAAAATTTAATCATTACCAACACACCTGGTGTACTTACTGAGAGCACAGCCGATATTGCCATGACTTTATTATTAATGTCTGCACGTCGTGGGGCAGAAGGTGACCGTTTAGTCAGGTCAAAAAAATGGCAGGGCTGGTGCCCAACTCAGATGATGAGCTCTGATGTGACAGGCACAACCTTAGGATTAATCGGATTTGGTCGTATTGCACAAGCAATGGCAAGAAAAGCACACCATGGTTTTGGAATGAAAATCATTTTTTTTAAACCTAGCCCTGCTGAACAGAATATTATTGATGATTTGCAAGCCACCCGATGCGATTCAATCAAAGAATTATTACAAACAGCTGATTTTGTTTCGTTACATTGCCCAGGTGGAGAACCGACCCACCACTTAATCAATCAGAAAATGCTCGATTTAATGAAGCCATCCGCCCATTTAATCAATTCCGCTCGCGGAGATGTTGTTGATACCCAAGCTTTAATCAACACTTTAAAAGCCAAAAAAATTGCAGGAGCCGGACTGGATGTTTTTGAGGGGGAGCCAAATGTTGATGAAGGTCTTCTTAATTTAGAAAACGTTTCTTTACTCCCTCACCTAGGAAGTGCGACCATAGCAACAAGAACGTCTATGGGTGAAAAGGTTTTGCATAATCTGGATGCTTTTTTTTCAGGTAAAGCTCTACCGAATCAGGTTGTTTAAAATAACATAACTTTTTTAGTATTTTCGTTGGGTTGCCAACAAAGACGACAACCCAACGAATGCTATATCAGTGTGTTAAATTTCACAATACTCAAAAAGCCTCAACCTAAAACAAATGTTTAATAGCATCCCTTTCTTCTTGTAATTCAATTTCAGTAATTTTCAGCTTTTCCTTTGAAAAGTCATTAAGCTCCAAATTCTGAACAATATTCACGTACCCTTTAACGACAGTAACAGGATAAGAAAATATTAAGCCTTTTTCTACCCCATAACTTCCATCAGAAACCAGCGCCATACTCATCCAATCATCTTCTTCAGTACCAAAAATCCATGTATTCATCTGAGCAATGGCGGCATTCGCCGCTGAACCAGCACTAGACTGTCCCCTTGCCTTAATAATAGCTCCTCCACGTTGTTGAACGGTTGGAATAAATTCATTTTTAAACCAATCATCCCCAGTTAATGATAAAGCACTTTCACCTTTTACTTTGGCATGGTTTAAATCGGGGTATTGAGTTGATGAATGATTCCCCCAAATAATGACATTAGTCACATCTCTAGATGTAACCCCTGTTTTTTCAGCTAATTGAGAAATAGAACGATTATGATCTAATTGAGTCATTGCTGAAAAACAGAAGGGACTTAAATCAGGTGCATTTTTCATTGCAATCAAAGCATTGGTATTTGCAGGATTACCTGTTACTAGCACTTTAACATTTCTATTAGCAACTTCATTTAATGCTTTACCTTGGACTGAAAAAATTTCTGCGTTACATAGCAATAAATCCTTTCTCTCCATACCAGGACCTCTTGGTCTTGCTCCAACCAAGAAGGCATAATCAACATTATTAAAAGCCACTTTAGGATCATCCGTAATAATAACTTGACGTAATAGAGGATAAGCGCAATCATTTAACTCCATTACCACACCTTTCAAAGCATCCATTGCTGGAGCAATTTCTAGCAAGTGTAAGATTATCGGTTGATCTGGACCCAACAAATCTCCAGCAGCCAAACGAAAAAGTAATGAATAACTAATCTGTCCAGCTGCTCCTGTAACAGCAATATCAACGGGGGTTTTCATTTGTTTTCCTTATATTAATAATAATCTTTTTATTTTCTGTGGCATGACAAATCTATGTCAATAAATAGGATTAAACATTCTGTCATTAAAAATTGACATTATAAAACCTATTTTCTACCAACAAAACACTTTCTTTAATTCTATACCTTTATTGCCTTCAATTGGAATAAAAGACTATAAAATGATAAAGTTATTAGCCTTTTATGAGACTAAGTCAGCACTTTATTATTATTTACGAAAATGTCTAGAAAATTCAAAAACTTTACCCCCATCCTAATCGGCAGCTTAATTCTTCCGATCATTTTAATTTCATGCTCAGATGACGAACAAAAACAAATAGCACAAACTGAACATAACTCTTTTGACCATTCACATGGTACAGAGGTCAGTGACTTAAAAAAACATAAGTTTGAACACGACTTTGCGAAACAATGTGTGGAAAGAGAAACTAAAAACTCTATCAATAAAGACAATGATAAAAAACGTTTTGAAAAACCCTGTTTATGTATTGCGACAAAGATGATGAAAAACTTGACCGCTATTGAAGCAGAAAAATTTTTAGTTGAACAAAAAAGTACTCAGTCTTTAAAAATGAGTTTTGATGAAGCAGCCTACTTTTGCATACAAAATAAAGAAAAACCTAAGGCACCCTCTTTATTTGGCAGAAAATAACTACCACACTCTATCTACAAGCAAGATGTGTTAGCTCAAACTAATCGGTGAATTCTTTTTTAAATGGTTTATCTAATTAAATTTGAGCTACTTTAATTTATTAGTTCTTACCCCGACGATTATCTATTATATCTTCAGGGCACCTCTATTGAATAAACAATGTACTTGATTTCCAAAAATGAGACTCTTATTCCCAACGCAGACTTATTATGAAGGATATAGATATACCTTAGTATATTAGCCAACGAATGGTATGAGCCTACACTTCATAAAACACGTTCCAAAGAAACAAGTAACCATGTTAAACGAGTGGCCGAGTATTCACGGTCTTTTACGTTATTCTATGGTTTATCAGCAGCCGTGAAGCAGAGCTGATAAAAATGGCATCACCTATGCACGACACTGGTAAAGTAGGTATTCCTGATCATATTCTAAATAAGCAAGGTATTTTGACTGAGGAAGAATTTCAACTCATGAAAAAGCACGCTGAACTAGGTTATGAAATGCTAAATCACTCAACTAGACCCATTTTAAAAACAGCAGCTACTTTAGCTTATGAACACCATGAAAAATGGAACGGAAAGGGCTACCCACAAGGCTTAAAAGGCCAAGATATCCATATCCATGGGCGTATTACTGCTTTAGCTGATGTATTTGATGCATTAGGCAGTAACCGTTGTTATAAAGAGGCTTGGGAAGATGAGAGGATATTTTCGTTGATCAAGGAACAAAAAAGTGAGCATTTTGACCCAACTTTGGTGGATATTTTCTTTGACCATCTTGATGATTTTTTGGAAATACGAGATAGATTTAAGGATGTGGAATAAATGACATAAGTTGTAGTAGTGTGATTACTGAGGGAAGAATTAGTGTCTGACCGAAAAAAGCTAAACATAAAAAAAGCCCAATAGGCCAAAACGCTTGCATCGATGATGCAGATATTCAGCTCCAAATAACCCACTATTTCAAAATTTGACTGGCTTTTTGAAACAGACCGTGAGAAATCTTACAAGATTTAGAAACATTACCGAGTTCTTCTGCTAAATTCAATAGCTCTGCTTTATGATTTAATGAGCGAGTTATTAGTATGTAGCAATGGGAACTCCCTATTTTGTTTTGGTTAAAGATTTCCTGATTATCAAGGATCTTCC
>JAGLDH010000148.1 GCA_023145835.1 Methylococcales bacterium | reverse complement strand
AAAGCCTGAAAAAGCCTGAAAAAGCTACTATAAATGATACGTCTTTTATAGTAGCCCTTTTTTTACTTCTTAATCTCTATGGGTTAACGCCATGGTTTACATAAGTCCAATTATGCGCACCATTACTATTAGCACCTGTATAGTTAAGGTTGAACCAAATATTTGATGTCCCAAATTGTGCATGTGGTACATGGATATTTAAGTTTCCATCAACTGTAGCCATTTCTTTTTCTTTATCACAAATATCACAGCCAAACCCAACAGTAACGCTTAATCTTTGATTATCAACCGTACTTCCCATTGTGGTGAAAGTAGTAAAGTCATTACCAATGATATTTGGAACATCATTCGGAATACTATTACCTCCATACACAGCAAAATGAGTCACATAAGTAGCATATTTAGTTGATCCAGTTGAAAGGTTTAACCCTACCGCTGCAATATTTAGCGCACCACCTCCCGCTGTCTGAGGGTTAGTTCCTTGAATAGTGATAAACTCACCATTAAGATTAGGTGTGGAGTCTGCATTTGAATAAAAAATATCATAATTTTCACTACTCGCATTGGTCTGAATATCACTATTTGAACTCGTTATCGCCCCTGTTTCAACATTCCACTTAGGGTCTGCTTTAGAAAAAACAATTTCGCTAACTCCACCCGTCGCTTCCCAAATTGAAATTGACTTTAGACACTTAAGATCTCGTATTGGATTTGTTGTCTCAAGGTCAGGTTCTGGATAATCAATACCTTTATCACAAAGCTCTTTTAGCTCTTCCTTTGATAAAACTCGTTCATAAACTGTAATATCATCTAGCTTTCCTTGCCAATTAACACCTGAAAAACCATGAGCGGCATCTTGTAAAGCAGCACCAATTGAAAATTCTTCCCCTGAAACAAAATCTATATCCGTACAATTTTCGTTATTGTGTACTTCATAAAGCCCTGCTATTTCATCCCCATCTATATACAGCTTTGGACATTCATTAGATTTTTTGGTCATCGACACGTGGTACCACTGACCTAAAGCTATTTCTGTTAATGGTGTAGTAGGGTATGTGAAAGCTTGACGAGGGTCACTGCCTGAATTCGCTTGAAATGCACCACCTAATGCAGCAGTACTATGGTCAACACCTATACCAAAAAATGGATAATTCAATCCATCATTAGGTGGCTGATTATACCCATTAAATAAAATTCTATTATGTCCTTTTGCCACCTTATTTTCATCAAATATCCAAGCCGAAAGAGTAAAATCCTGTCCAGTATCTATCGCTTCCCCATACAAATAGTCATTCTGACCATTAAATTGATAGGCACTGTTTGCATTTCCTGCTCTATCAGTTGTTAAAATTGCTCCCATCACTGTAGCATGATGATTGTTTCCACTCGCATCATCAGCATTTCCATTAAAAGGAAAATGAGCAACCAACCCAGTTGTTAAATCTGCAACAGCATTTCCAGTTAAGCCTATGGCTAGTACTGATGTACATAGTATTTTATTAAGTTTCATTTCAATTACTCCACACCCTGTAAAATATTAGAAGCCAAACAATGGGTATATTTTTGTCTAGCACCCCCCTTTCTTAGTTTTAAGAAAGTCTGAATTGAAAAATTCAGTCTATATCATAAACCCGAAAACCTAGATGTTTTAAACTCCGTTACATCTAAAATCTTGTCAATCAAGTTACAGGTCAAATATACCTTTAGTACTCCTTTCATTGAAGGAAATATTACATTTTAAAAAGTGAAAAATTACCTTGCTACTTTTATTTCCTATCTTTGGGAGTATTGAAGTGTGCTGAATTCAAATCATAAGTGCATACAATATTCGGAGGAGAGAGTTTAGTCCTTCTAAACACGAGACTAAAGAGACTGTGAAATCATAATCACCCTAAGTATCAATCAGTTATTTCAAAATGGAAGCAGGGTGGGGTGGAGTGGAGCAGAAGATCGTAAGGCAATGGCTG
>JAGLDH010000147.1 GCA_023145835.1 Methylococcales bacterium | reverse complement strand
GTCATGACTTCAAAGGTAGCATGAGTCGTAAAGGTAATTACTGGGATAATGCGGTCTCTGAAAGCTTCTTTCATACCTTGAAAACTGAATTGATACACCATGAACAGTTTAAAACTCGAAATGGTGCCAAGCAGGTAATCTTTGAATATATTGAGGTGTTTTATAATCGTGAGCAGAATCCATTCTGCTAATGACTCTTTGTCACCCGTAGATTACGAAATCCAGCATAACGCTGTGTAACTTTGTGTCCGGAAAAGTGTTGACACATCAAACCTTGTTCGGCTACACACCCCATCGATTTATAGGGTTAAGGAAGTTCCATATTATTCTGAAGACCCTTTTAAACTAAGGCCAGAATAACTCGAGTAACCATGTACCTTAATGTAATAGATACCCGCGCCAAGATTTAAACGGCAGCTCTCTCTATTTCCCTTTAAGTAAGGACGACAATGATATGATTGTAAGGTTGGATCAGATCCTTTTTTTACATACAGATCTGCATCACCTGTACCACTATATATAGACGCCTTAAGTGTTTTTCTTCCTTCGGGAACAGTAAATTTATAAACCCTTTCACTGCCTCTATTACCTGATAAAAATGTATTCAACAACTCGAATGAATTAACTAGTCCATTTGTAGGTTTATATATTCTGTGTGTACCCCAGCGTACACAAGGTTGTGTGTTACTGTTATAAGGGCATTGAAGCCTGCTCTTAAAAGTGTATCCTTTTTGTGCTACAACTACTTCCTGTTTACGAGATCCCGTATCAGTAATAACTGATCCAGGGTAAAATGCCGCAACCTCTTCAGGGCTCATTTTAAGAGTTGCCCCTATAGAAGTTTCCAATTCTTCTACTGGATCTCGACCACCAAAATTTAATTTTAGTATCTCCAGTTGAACAACATGATCATCTTCAAATACAAAGCGGATAAGATTAAGACCATCTTCTCCTGATCTAAATGTACACTTACTACCAGTACGACAATCTCTTGAGTCTTCGTCACCGTAGGGCAGGTATGTTCCACCTATTCGATTAACTTCATCGCGGCTCATGTCAAGATAAAAACCACCAGGGATAGACTCTCCTTCGTAGATAATATTATCTGCAACTCCATTTTGTGCTGCTGTAAGAACTATTAAAGCAACACAAAATTTTAAGGTATTCGAAATTTTATTGATTAATGTTTTCATGATTAAATTCTCCTTGTTAATATCCTTTAGAAATAACTCCAAGGCTCATTCACACCTGCAAATGATCGTCAAGTGTTAGACTACCCCAACTTATATTCGAATACAGCTACCCGAAAGGATGGTTTTGCATACCTGAACAAAACAGATAGACTATAACTTTCCGCCAGTGGCGGGAGAATCCCTTTAAAAACACGTATTGCAAGGGCGTGAACTGTATTTGTCGCTCCCAGCTTTTTCATTATTTTTTTAGAATGAAATTTCACTTCCACAAGTTCTATTCTGTAATTTGTTATAAAACACCACATTAGAAGCTATTTAAATAAAAAAAAATCAAAATATTTCAAATAAAAATTGACCATTATTGCAATGATGGAAGCAGAAACTGGGAGCTGAACAAGACCTAATAAACCCAGAGTTATTAAGCGAAGACCCAAGACTTATTCTTTGATGATAAAATTCAGAAATGAGTATGTAATACCATGAAGTGTCTGCATATTATTCGACAGGTAGCGGTATTAGGGGCAGGCTCGAATGATTTATAGGTATATGTTTTAGCTTTCTTCAAAGGAGTGTGGCGGAAAATAAAGCTATTTTAAAAAAAGAAAGTTGATTGCTGTACTTTCCTCCTAAAATTTAGGATAGGACGTGCCAATGTTTAAAAGGTAGGTAAATGGTCTGTAGGTTTTTTTTATAATTTTCATTGATAAAAAGTGTAAGTGAAATAGAAGTCAAACGACCAACAGCTATTACTTATTTAATTTAATGGAAATACATGTTGAACCCTTTAAAATGGATAGGCTTATTTAAGGAACCTCTGATCAAGTCC
>JAGLDH010000146.1 GCA_023145835.1 Methylococcales bacterium | reverse complement strand
ACTATTACGTCTCACTTCGTGGAAAATAGCGACCGTTTTTTCTGCGCTAAATTCTAATCAACTTAATCAGAGGTTCCTTAAGCTGATATTCTTATCGAAGCAAAAAATAAAAATACACAAGGAGTCGCTTATGAAATCATCAAAAATAATATTATTCCTAGTCATCACAATATTGATGGTGGCTTTTTTTATGTTTGATTTGCAGCAGTATTTAACCTTGGGCATGTTGAAATCAAAACAGGATGCAATTGAATCTTATCGAAGTGCACATCCCAATTTAATTATTTTAATATACGGATTAATCTATATTACTGTTACAGGGCTATCTTTACCCGGTGCAGCTATACTCACCTTAGCGGGTGGGGCTGTTTTTGGTGTGCTGTGGGGGACGGTGATTGTTTCATTTGCATCCACTATTGGTGCAACATTAGCTTTTTTGGCAGCAAGGTTTTTATTCAGGGATACCGTAAAATCTCGTTTTGGGACTCACATAAAAGCGATTGATGAAGGAATAAAAAAAGACGGTGCATTTTATTTATTTACCTTACGATTAGTACCTTTGTTTCCTTTTTTTATGATTAATTTGGTGATGGGACTAACAACAATTAGGGGCAAGACATTTTACTGGGTAAGCCAATTGGGTATGCTGGCTGGCACGATTGTATTTGTTAATGCAGGAACTCAACTGGCAAAAATTGAATCGTTGTCTGGTATTTTATCGCCAGGATTAATAGGATCATTTGCTTTACTAGGTGTTTTTCCTATGATAGCTAAAAAAATCGTTACTTTAATACAGAGTACTACGGGTGAAAAAAGTGTATAAACAATTTAAAAAACCTAAAAAATTTGACAATAATTTAATTGTTATTGGCGCAGGTTCGGGTGGACTTGTGACTTCTTATATTGGTGCTGCTGTAAAGGCTAAAGTAACACTGGTAGAAAAAAATAAAATGGGTGGTGATTGCCTAAATACAGGTTGCGTTCCTTCAAAAGCGCTGATTCGTTCGGCTAAATTATTATCACATTTAAAGCGGTCTAAAGAATTTGGTATCAAAGAAGTGAGTGTTAACTTTGACTTTGCAGAGGTTATGGAGCGGGTGCAGTCTGTTATTAAAACAGTTGAACCCCATGATTCGATAGAACGATATACTGAATTAGGTGTGGATATTGTGCAAGGCGAAGCTAAAATAATTTCCCCTTGGGAAGTAGAAGTCAAAACAACAGAAGGGACTAAAACTTTAACCACACGTTCGATAGTGATTGCTGCTGGCGCACGGCCCTTTGTTCCTCAATTACCTGGTTTAGATAAAGTAAAACCACTGACTTCAGATACTATTTGGAATCTAAGAAAGTTACCTGGGCGATTATTGATTTTAGGGGGTGGACCCATTGGAAGTGAGCTGGCTCAATGTTTTTCTCGTTTAGGTAGTCAAGTAATTCAAGTTGAAAGAGGCTCTCGAATTATGAAGCGTGAAGATTCTGACGTATCAGAATTAGTCATGGCTCGATTCAAACAAGAAGGTATAGATTTAAGACTAGAACACACGGCAAAAGAATTTATTATTGAAAATGGAGAAAAAACCTTAATTGCGGAAAATAATGATCAATCAGTAAAAATTCAGTTTGATGAAGTCTTATTGGCTATCGGTCGAGTTGCTAATGTTAAAGGCTATGGCGTTGAAGAAATGGGGATTGCTTTATCCCCCAGAAAAACCATAGAAACCAATGTCTTTCAGGAAACTAATTACCCTAATATTTATGCCTGTGGTGATGTAGCAGGCCCTTACCAGTTTACCCATACTGCAGCACATCAGGCTTGGTATGCTGCAGTCAATGCCTTATTTGGTCAGTTTAAGAAATTTAAGACTGATTATTCTGTCATTCCATGGTCTACCTTTATTGACCCAGAAGTGGCGAGAGTTGGCTTAAATGAACAGGAAGCCAAAGAACAAAATATTCCCTATGAAGTGGTGACGTATGGAATAGATGATTTAGATCGAGCTATTGCTGATAGTGAAGCACATGGTTTTGTAAAAGTATTGACGCAACCAGGTAAAGACAAAATTTTAGGTGTCACTATCGTGGGTGAACATGCAGGTGATTTGATAGCAGAATTTGTGTTGGCAATGAAGCATGGTCTGGGTCTAAATAAAATATTAGGTACTATTCATATTTACCCAACCATGGCAGAAGCCAATAAATATGTTGCAGGTATGTGGAAAAAGGAACATGCACCTAAAAGGTTATTAAAATGGATCGGTAAATTTCATGCCTGGCGACGTAGGTAAAAAGTGGATTTCCGGTTTTTCTAACCCTAGATACTTGGAGAGGTGATACCTTGTCGCCTTTTTTCTCTACTGATTACTTGAAAAAAGGTAGCGTTCCCTATAGGAACCTCTGATCAAGTCCATTTGTTTTTGCTAGTTAAAACTGCAGCTAAATTCTAATCGACTTAATCACAGGCTTCTTTAAGTTCCAGATGATTCAGTTACTTGGGGTTTTAATTCTATATTTAACTACTTTTTAGGTTTATCAAGCATAGGTAATAAGCCTTGGAACGTGGGGTAAATTGATGCAATACACTTTTTCTTAGGTATTATCAAAGGGGGAAGGCCTGTTATTTAAATTTAAATATTTGATATTAAAGAACTATCCTTTCGGGTAGTTGTATTGTAATTTAAGTAGAGTAGGATGAGTTATGCCTATACTTGTTTGGTTGGAACGATCTTTAGCGTTAGGTAAAAATAGTATGAACAACTCGTGTTTTATTATAAAAATTGTAATAAATAACATTTTAGATACCTTAAAACTTTGTGTTGCGATAATTATTTTACAACCGTATAAAATGGGCATACAGATAAAATTATCTACTTAGGTACTGGTGAGTTTTATCTTAGCATGAGCTGCGATGAAGCAAATTGAAAAAATTTTAGCCTCTATAACAATAGAAACTGTCAAACCAGAAATCAGTGTTACATGGAATTTTCTGCCAATCATAAAGTAGATGCAAACTTCTACTGGTGTTACATCAGGTTTTAGCTCAGATTAGATCGCTACTATATATCCAAGGGTAGAGATAAAGAAATTAACCAACAGAAAAACTGATGTAATTGTAACTGACCAAAGCATACATTATCCCGCGATCTTAAGTGTCCACACTATTGATTTTTAGGGCATACAGATATCGGATATTTATCGAGTTTACGAACCTTCAGATGGGGCTAAAAATGATATAGACACTGAATGAGTACAAGGTAATCTTTCTGGAGGTAAAAAGAATGCAGGTCTTTATGTCAAAAAAGGATCAGCTTCAATACTAAACGCATACAGTTTCTGCCCCTATCGAGATAGTAATTATTAAACCTCTAGGTGCTTATTACATTATGGTCGTTGCCACACAAGAGACTGTGAAAGTATTCCTAATTTAAGCAAAAATACTCGCTTCGGAAACAAACAATGACTTACATGATTTTTTATTCTGTATTTAGTGCTTTTTGGCAATACTTTCACAGCCTCACAAGTTATTCAGGCTTTAGTTTAAATGAGGCTTCAGAATAACAGCAATATAGAACTTCATTAATACTGAGGAAAAATCATGAAAAAAATATTAATAGGAATTATGCTTTGTTTTTGTATAAGCATAGTTCAGGCTAAAGTAACAGTAGTCGCAGAAAAAAATGGTTATAAACTGTATAGTACTGATGTATCCAAAACTATTGAACTAGTCGAAAGGTTAGCAGATAAAAAATTATCACCTGCTGAAAAGAAGGAAATTCGCTTAGATAGTATTAAATCTTTCAAAAATGGTTCAAACAGACATTTAACCAGGTATTTTAAACATAACCCTAGTAATACACTTAAAAAATATGCAAAATGGCATCAAATGCTTGATAGAATCAACAAGTCAAAGACTGATTTTGAGTATGAACTTGCCATACAATCTGCTTACCATAAGCTTTATTATGAAGCGGGTTCCACGGGAGATTTAAATAGGCGAAAGGTCATACTGTCAATTATAAAAAAATATAATCCTGTTTTTGATATGAATACGAAAGGGCAGTTCCTTCGTTTTTCTAAGCAACAATTCTTTGTCAAAAAGAAAGATGGGTATGAGACAGATAAGAATGGTTATTACCTAACAACTTTTATGTTAGATAGCATAGTTAAAATAGCAGAATTTTTGTCAAACTCTACTTTGACTGTAGAGGAAAAAAATCAAATAAAAAAGTGGACACGTAAAGCGTTTGTTAAATATCCTAAATCTATGACAGATGAATATGCTTATCTCATTAATGAACTACTGCCCCAAATATACAGTACAACTTTACCTAAACATGTAAATCATAAATCTGCGTCAGAATTGGTAGTTATAAGGGAACAGCTATACCGTAAGTATTATTTTGAGTTGGCTAAAAAGGGTTTTGATAAAGGGCTAATGGATATTGTTGTAACACTTAATCCAGTTTTAATAGTGGATAACAAAAATGAAGCTTTAATTCCATTATCTTCGTTATACACGACCCTCACTAAGTATAAGTTTTTAGGCGATGTTGTTGGTAAAAATATTAAGTTGACAGAAGAAATTTATCTAAACGAAAAAAATAAAATGATAAAGAGTTTTGTTAATGCGCGAAACAAAAAGAATTATCTTTCAGGGGCGTCAGTATCTCTACAATATAGAGAGTTTTGGGCAAGTTATAGTGCCAAAAAGAAAAAAAACAGGACTGTACAAATGAAAAGGCTGTACCGTAACCCTGACTCTGTAGATTCAGCATTGCAACCAATACATACAGATATGTGGAGAAAAATTGTAGCTCAGCAGAGAGCTTTTCTTAATGGTCAATTTTTTAACCAAATGTTTAACGGCTTTAATTCACAGCATGCAAGAATTCTTGATGATATTGCCAGTAATACTCATGAAAATTCATCTAGGTTAAGTTTACAATATGCTGATGTAAAAGTAGTTGATACTAGAAATAATTATTTTATTGTTGAAGATATAAACAGACCAGGAATAAAGTACAGTGTTCTGTTTTAATTTGAGGTTTTAAAGAATACAATAGCCCTGTTGTTATTGTGCACTCATGTCTATTTATTTTCTGTTGCGGAATGTGGTTAAACGGTGGATTAATATGGATAAGCTGATGGAAACTACTTGAGTAGCTTATCCATACATTTTATTGGAAAGATACTTTATCCTGATTACCTATAAGTTTCCGCTAATTTTAAAAACTTGCTTGGCATAGATGCTGTTCTTACAGCAACGTAGGTAAAGCGAGATGTCATTCTTTTAGCTAGAATTGTCTGTTACGGTGATAGTAAAATTCAGCTAGATAATGAGGTAAATGTGTTGGATTATTCACATGATAAGTGCCTGATATCGCATTTTATAGTAGCTCAGACTTGATCTGACAGACACCTTAAAAAGGGGTAACTGTCAGATCAAGTCTGAGCTACTATAAATAATTTAGTTCAAATCTAATCTGACAAGGCACCAATAAAAAAGGCAATAGTCAGATTTATACTGCTAACCTTGTCTTTCTTTCAAAATACTTGAGACTATAATTAGAAGATGAATACCAGTTCAGTGCACATCATTGCTCAACAAAGTAGTCGTGCTGCTCGTCAATTATCATCAGCGTCTGAGTTAATTCGAAATTTAGCTCTTTCAAAAATGGCTGATTCTCTTGAATCGATTAAAAACCAAGTCCTTGATGTTAATGCACAGGAAGTTTTGGAAGCTCGGAAAAATGGACAGTCGGCAGCAATGATCAAGCGTTTAGCGATTAATGAAAAAGTATTTCAATATATGCTTTCTAGGCTAAGAAAAGTAGCTCATCGACCCGATCCACTCAATCGTGTTTTGGAGGGACATACAAATCCAACTGGACTACGGGTCTATAAAAAATCAGTGCCCCTGGGTGTTGTTGGTATTATTTATGAGTCAAGGCCTAATGTAACTACTGATGCGGCAGGTGTCTGTATAAAAAGTGGTAATGCCATTATCTTACGAGGAGGATCGGAAGCACTCCAAACTAATACTTTGTTGGCTGATGCCATGATTAAAGGCGCTACTGATGCGGGGCTTCCACAACATGCAATACAGATCATCCGTACGCCGGGTCACGAAGCAGTTGGAGAGCTGCTCAAAATGGACGAGTATGTGGATGTATTGATTCCACGTGGAGGAAAGGGATTGATTAAACGTATTGCGGAAGGAACAAGAATTCCTGTTATCAAACATTACGATGGTATATGTCATCTTTATATTGCAGAAGATGCGGACTTGAAACAAGCAGTTGATCTAGCGATTAATTCAAAATGCCAAAGTATTCAAGTTTGTAATGCACTGGAAACATTATTAGTTGATGAAAAATGTGCTGAACAACTACTACCGTTACTTCATTTGGCATTTAAATCAAATAATATTGAGCTACGTGGATGTGAACAGACCCAAAAAATATTACAAGATATTTTACTAGCGACTGAAGAAGATTGGCATACTGAATATTTAGCGCCAATTCTTTCAATAAAGATTGTTAATGATATTGAAAAAGCGATTGATCATATTAATCATTATGGTTCTGGACATACAGATGGAATTGTTACGAAAAGTCTTGCATTGGCGCAGGTCTTTGAACAGCAGATTGATTCTGCATCGGTGCTGATTAACGCATCAACTAGATTATCAGGTGGTGGCGATTATGGTTTGGGATCTGTCGTGGGTATCAGTACAGACAAACTGCATGCTCGTGGTCCTGTTGGGCCTGATGAGTTGACAACCTATAAGTGGGTAGCCTACGGAAATGGTCATTTGAGACGTTAAAATAGCAGAAAACTAGGTTTATTAGTTTAGAGTTAGTTTAAACGATTATTATCATCCATCATCTATCGAGCACCTCTATTTAAAAAAAGTATTAAACATGAAAAAAGTCATTATTTACCTTCACGGATTTAATTCAGCATCTTTGGATTTAAGGGGTCGTTTGCTGACCAGCAAGGAAAAGCTTCGGATTATGCAAGAGTTTTGTTCGAAAAAAGATATTTTATTTCATACACCCAATGTTGATTATAGAGATTTTGAAAATATCGTAGAGGAGATGTTATTTCAGTGGAATCAATATTTAGATCAATCTTATGATGTTATCTTTATGGGGTCGTCAATGGGAGGGTTTGCTAGTGCCTATTTAGCAATGAAAACGGGGTGTAGGGCAATTATGATTAACCCTGCGATAGCACCAAGTGAACTGTTACCTCAATTTATTGGTGTAACTGCAAATTATGAAACAGATCAGCCTTATAATTGGATACAAGATCATTGTGATCAATATAGGAAATATGAACAAGAACTTGAAAGTAAAAATAAGCCTATAGATAGGACTATTTTGTTGGATATGGCTGATGAGCTAATCGATTCAGAAAAAACATTGTCTTTATATCATGATAAAGCCAATGTTGTGATCTATGAAGGGGGTTCACATAGTTTTGAACATATTCAGCAGGCATTATCGGTAGTAGAAAGTGTGATTTATAAATGAACTATTAATGAAAGTTAGTTTTATCACGAGTGAAAATCAATAAAAAATAGATTCAGCAGATAACTAAGGGTAACGCGAGTTAAGAAGGTTTTTAGATGTTTCAGTTTTTTTGTGCAGGTAACGGATGTAACATTAAAAGGTTGTAAATACAAAAAAGACCTCTAAAGAAAGAGGCCTTTTTTATTTTATAGACTAAATTAACTATACGATAGGTTGCTTAGAATGCATACCCTATACCGAGGATATATCGGTAGTCAGATAGGCTATCAGCACCATTACGTTTATTTTGATTGTCGTAGTCATAATCAAATTGTGCTAGGAGGTTAACACCTTCATATACAGGAACTCTAAAGCCTGTATGAGTTTTAACTGAAAAACTTTCACCATCAAATGCGACTATACCTTCGTGATCATGAAAGAATTGAAGGCGATCTTCTAATAGCCAATAACGCAAGTCAACAGCCCAGCGAGCATTAGCATATCCTTTTGATTCACCAAAAACTTGAACGGCACTAATGTCAAAACTTTCTCTAATAGCAGAATTATTTATATCTGGAACCCTATTTTTTTTAATAGAATCATTATAGTCCTGATAAGTATAACCAGCACCAGCTTCAACGGTTAAGTATTTGATATCATCATTCCAAAACTGATAACCCAAACCCCCACCACCATAGATTCTGAAATCTAGATTTTTAATTCTGTCTTTGGTGTAATCGGTATTCATATATCCATACCAATGCTCATCAATAAAGCGGTCATATTTACCAAATAAGCGTAAGTTATTTTCATTTTCTGTTCTATCCTGGCGGCCAAAATTGTACATGCCTCCTAGAGTAAAACGATTGACTTCATTTTCTATTACATACTCTATATCTGTATGTAATGAAAACGTATCAGTATTTCCTTGTTTGTAAGAACCACCTAAATGAGAGTGGCCTGATGTTGCATAAGAACCATCAGATACAGGGGCGATTTTTGAAATGTCAGAAAGGTTAATACTTGAACTTGTACCACCGACTAGATCAAGTTGACCATTACTTAAACCTGTTATTTTTCCTTTGACTGTTGATCTATCTGGTAGCATCATGGTGACTTCAGAGTCGGATACTAATGTTGAAATATCTTCCCAGTTTAATTCAATTTCTCCAGCGTATTTGGTATCGATAATTAAAACTTTACTGTCCAGTGTGATGATTTCACCTGAAACCTGGTCGCCGTTGTTTAAATTTACGGTATCTGCTTGGCAAGTTAAACTAAAAAGAAGGCTTATAAAGCCGGTGGCTCCTACTAACTTTTTCATAATGTTATTTTTTGTAGTGAGTTGAAAGTAAATATAAGTATAGTTGACTATCTTTGTTTGTGGTAAGAAAACCACAAATAGAAAGCTTGTTTAAAGCATACCACAAAGATTTTTATTAAACAATGTTCAACATTTAGAGTGTATTTTTTTTGAATTTTATATACTATTGAATAACAAATGGTAATTGTATTTAAGATAGAACATTTAACTGTATAACTGAATTAATTTTTTACTCAGTATTTTGCTACAATTAAAACAACAAAAATTGGGGAGTTGAAATGGCGGTAAAGGAAATATTATTAGGTGGACAAAATGACGTACAAGTCATTATGGATGCTGCAATGGGAAATAGGCACGGTATAATTTCTGGTGCAACGGGTACTGGAAAAACGATCAGTTTACAAATTTTAGCTGAAGCATACTCTCAGTTAGGTGTACCTGTTTTTTTAGCTGATATTAAAGGAGATTTGTCTGGGATAGCTAGACCTGGAAAAACACATGAGAAAATTACTGAAAGAGTGGAAAAAATACAAATCAGTGATTTTAATTTTCGAGCAAATCCAACCATATTTTGGGATATTTTTGCAAAAAAAGGGCATCCTGTAAGAACGACTATTTCTGAAATAGGCCCTTTACTCTTGGCTCATATGCTAGAACTCAATGATACTCAAACCGGTGTTATCTATAGCTGTTTTAAAATAGCAGATGATGAAGGCTTGTTATTACTGGATTTAAAAGATCTGCGTTCTATGCTTAGCTGGATGGGTGATAATGCAAAAGAACTGAAATCTGATTATGGAAATATATCTTCAGCAAGTATAGGGGCGATTCAACGCCGATTATTAGTACTTGATGAGCAAGGTGCTGCTGAGTTTTTTGGTGAACCTGCAATACAATTAGATGATTTTTGTAGAACAGATTTTTCAGGCAATGGTGTTATTAGTGTTTTGGATGCAACAGATTTAACCCAAAAATCCCCCCGTTTATATGCTGCCTTTTTATTATGGCTACTATCTGATTTATACGAGACCTTGCCAGAAGTAGGTGATGCGGAAAAACCAAAAGTCGTTCTGTTTTTTGATGAAGCACATTTGTTATTTGAAAATGCACCTCGTGTTTTAGTCGATAAAATTGAACAAATTGTTCGGTTAATTAGATCGAAAGGGGTGGGTGTATATTTTATTAGTCAAAGCCCGCTAGATATACCTAATGATGTTTTGGGGCAATTAGGGTTGAAAATTCAACATGCTTTGAGAGCTTATACGCCAAAAGATAAGAAAGTGATTTCAGCCGTTGCAGAAACCTTTCGGGATAATCCAAATATTGATGTTGAACAAGTTATTACAGAATTAAAAACGGGTGAAGCATTAGTTTCTGTATTGAATAAAGATGGAAGTCCTACTCCAGTGGAAAGAATCCTTATTAGACCACCAGAGTCTCAAATGGGGCCCGTTTCACAAGAAGAACGAACAGATATTATGTCACGATCTCCTTATAAAGATCGCTATGATGAGGATATAGATAGAGAGTCAGCTTATGAACTTCTTAAGCAACGAGCTGATAAAGCATTCAATGAAAAAGAAAATGAGCAAACACAAAAATCACCTTCTAAAAAATCAAGAGGAAGGCAGAGTGTAGGAGAAGCAATGTTGAAAAGCGTAGCACGTAGTGTTGGAAGTACGTTAGGTAGGCGAATTGTTCGTGGACTATTAGGTTCTTTGCTAGGGAGATAGAGTGTTTTGACCCTTATGATTCGATTCGTAGTGAATCGATTTTTGTGATATGTCGTCCTAAAATGTATCAGAAGGTGCGCAATGGCGCGCCGATATATTTTTGTAGTTTTTTATATTGAGGTTTAAAAGGTTAAAGATAACCACCGCTGTATCAACAGTGGGGTCATATACCTTTAAACTTATAATTACTTTAGAATGAAAAAAAATTTTTTCAGATATCTAGCCTGAAAATAGAAAACTATTCCTACTAATTATTTTTATAGAATGTCAAACGAACCCACCATTGAAATACCGACTTGGGCATACGCGTATGCCAATGCAGGCAGCATAGGTAAAATTAAAACTATTCCCGCTGATTTTATTGTAGAAGAACAATTACCTTTTCACCCAGAAGGGGAGGGAGAGCACGCCTTTGTGCAGATAGAGAAGTCTGGTGAAAATACTGAGTATATTGCCCGTTTACTTGCTCGGTTTGCTGGTGTAAGGCAGCGGGATGTTAGTTTTGCTGGATTAAAGGATCGTCATGCTATTACAAGTCAATGGTTCAGTATTTGGCTGCCGGGTAAAGATGATCCGGATTGGAAGCAGATTGAGACAGATAATATTAAAATTTTACAATCTGTTCGTCATGCCAGGAAACTTAAACGAGGTGTACTGTCTGGTAATCAATTTCAAATAGTGATTAGAGATTGGCAGGGGAATAGAGAGGTAATGGAAGATCAATTGCAATTGATAAAAAAACAGGGAATACCTAACTATTTTGGTGGACAACGTTTTGGATTGAAAGGGCAAAATGTAAATAAAGCCTTAGCGTTATTTAAAGGGGTAAAAGTAAAACGTGAGCTGCGTAGTATTTATTTATCAGCAGTACGTTCATATATATTTAATCAGCTTTTATCAGAAAGGGTGTTAGCGGGTAATTGGAATCAAGGTGTTTGTGGTGATGTGTTGATTTTTGATCAATCAAACAGTTATTTTAAAACAGGCAAGCTTGATACGGCTGTATTAGAACGTATCAAAGCGGGAGAGGTTCATCCTACAGGTCTGATGGCAGGTAAAGGTTCAGCTGAAACAGTCTCTGATGCATTAGCATTAGAAGACTCTATTCTTAGTGCCCATCAAACCTTAGTAGATGGATTGGTGAAGTTTGATTTAAAGGCTGATAGACGCGCATTAAGAGTATTTGCAAAAGACATAAGGTGGGAATTTAAACAAGACTCTAAGGTTTTGTTGAAGTTTTTCTTACCTGCAGGGGGCTACGCAACATCCCTTTTAAGGGAATTGTTGCACTCAGGGTAAGTTGATAATTTATTTTTGATAGCTTTTATAAGCCTTTTTGGACTCTGCTTCAATGAAAATACGTTTGATCTGTGGGAATTGTTTTTTCAGTTGTTTATCAATTCTAGAAATTGTTTTTTCGACATCTTCAGCTAAGGATTTGTTTGAAAAATCCAAGCTTAAGTTGACCAATATGAAATCCGGTCCCATATGCAACGTTAATACTTCATTAACATTTTCAACAATAGAATATTGTTTGGCATGAGTTTTTATCGCTTTAACGATTTCAGGTCTAGCACTTTCACCAATAAGTAAGCCTTTGGTTTCGTATGCCAACCAGATAGCAGTACCGCCTAAAATACAACCGATTAAAATTGAAGCTATACCATCATATATATGATTTCCGGTGATCTGAACTAACATAATTCCAATAAATGCAATAGCTAAACCTGATAGAGCAGCTGTATCTTCAAATAATACCATAAACATTGAAGGGTCTTTTTCTTGTTTGATAGCATCTAAATAGCCCCATTTTCCTTTGGCGCGAGTAAATTCTTTAAAGGCGTAATACCATGCTGCACCTTCAAATATCATTGCAATAATTAGGACTATGTAGTTGATGTAAGTACTTTCAATGGGCTGAGGATTATTAAGGCTGTGTATGCCTTGGTAAATTGAAATACCTGAGCCTACAGCAAAAATCATAATAGCTACGATAAAGCTCCAAAAATAAACTTCTTTACCATGCCCAAATGGAAATTCTTCTGAGGCTGGTTTTTTTGCACGCTTTAAACCATAAAGTAATAACCCTTGGTTTCCTGTATCAATCACTGAATGAATTGCTTCCGACAACATAGCAGAACTTCCAGAAACAGAAGCAGCGATAAATTTTGTTATTGCAACTAAGGCGTTGCCGGCTAGCGCAGCATAAATAACTTTCTTTGATGAAGTGTCCATGTTTAGATTTAAGTTTACTTAAAAGAAGGAGGTTTTAATAATACTATAAACAATACGTTGAAAATTTTCTATAGTGTTATGTCTTATTATTAGATTTGGTTGATATAAAAAAAGGATGAGAAGGTGTGCTCCTATTTTTTATAACTATAATCACGTTGTTATAGTGCTGTGAACATGGGGTAATTATTTATAATAATTAAATGATTTTTTTCTTAAAAAAAAGAGTTTAACGAGTTGAATTGATAGTTAATATATTCGTCTATTTAAACAAATAGGTTTGCCATAGATGCTATTATATACAATTCTGATAGGAAGTTTACTGGATAACAAAATTATAAGATTTGTCTCAACAGTTACTGCACTAAAGATACTTAACTACGTTTTTATGGTCAAAAAAATTTAAGAATATTAAAAAATGATAATGCCTTTATATATGATCTAAATAGATTTTTTAGCAATAAAAGTAATTTTAAAACAAGTGATTGTGTTGGTTTTTTTGTTGTTACTAATATGCTTAAAATTACAATATTGACAGATTGATATGATTTTTCTACCTTACAAATAAAAGATGAATATTCCAAATATATATAGGATCGTTTTTCTGATTCTTACTTAGCATTTTTCAGTTTTTTACAATGTGCGTAATCAACCAGAAAAAATAAAAGAGGTGTTTCAAATTAAAGTATTAGTCTAACGGACTTCTCGATAATTTTTGAACAAAATAAATTCACTGGTCTAGACTTAATGAAAGCAAGAATGAATTAAGTGTCGTTACAAATAAAAGGAAATTATTTGAGAATAAAAGTTGGGGTGAGTGTTTCAATAAAGCTATTTACATCGATCAAAGAGTGAAAGAAGTGATTAATGCCAGTAAGCTTTTTTTATTGTAAATTGGATACAAAAATAGACTCAAATTTAAGCTTATTTTAAAAAATATAATTAAGTGCTTATGGTTTTTTGAAGAAAAAGCTATTAATAGAAGTACACAATAATAAGTAACTACAGGTCTTTAGTGATTTTTATTTGATACTTAAAGATGATTTATATTAGCGTAGCAGGATAATAGAAAAAAATTAGGAAATTATTAATGACAACAAATTTAAAATTAGCAGTTATTGGTTTAGGGTATGTCGGTCTTCCTCTAGCTCATGCTTTTAGCAGTAAATATTCTGTGGTTGGTTTTGATATTAGTCAATGGCGAGTTGATGAGCTTAATAGTGGCACTGATCGTACATTAGAACTAAGTGAGGAACAGGTTAAAGAATCATTGGAAAATGGAATGAAGTTTAGCAATAATCTAAATGATATTTCAGATTGTAATATTTATATTGTTACTGTTCCTACTCCGATTGATAATCATAAACGGCCTGATTTAACACCTCTCATTAAGGCGAGTGAGTCTATTGGTAAGGTGTTAAAAAAAGAAGATATTGTTATTTATGAATCTACAGTTTACCCCGGGGCAACTGAAGAAGACTGTGTTCCTGTTCTTGAAAAAGTCTCTGGGCTTAAGTTTAATCAAGATTTTTATTGTGGCTATAGCCCTGAGCGTATAAACCCTGGTGATAAAGAGCATACGGTAACAAAAATTTTAAAAGTCACATCTGGCTCTACGCCTGAAATAGGTAGAAAAGTTGATGTTTTATATGCGAGTGTTATTACTGCTGGCACGCATTTAGCGCCTAGTATTAAGGTTGCAGAGGCAGCGAAAGTAATTGAAAACTCTCAACGGGATATAAATATAGCCTTTGTAAATGAGCTTTCTATTATCTTTAATAAGCTAGGTATTGATACCGAATCTGTTTTGGAAGCAGCAGGAACAAAATGGAATTTTTTACCTTTTAGACCTGGTCTTGTTGGGGGACATTGTATTGGTGTTGATCCTTATTACCTGACACATAAAGCTCAAGAAATTGGGTATAACCCAGAAATTATTTTAGCTGGTCGCCGTTTAAATGATGGTATGGGGAGCTATGTGGGACACCAAGTTATTAAATTAATGATCAAAAAAGGGATAACAATTGCTCAGTCAAAAATACTGGTGCTGGGGATAACATTTAAAGAAAATTGCCCAGATATACGTAACTCAAGAGTTATTGATGTTATTAAAGAGCTTAATGAGTATGGCGTTCAACTAGAAGTCTATGACCCGTGGGCTGATAAGGATGAAGTTCAGAAAGAATACAATGTTTCTTTAATTGATGATATTAATCTAAGTGATTATGATGCATTGATTTTGGCTGTCGCACATGATGAATTTAAAGATTTAAACTTAAGGCCGAATAGCCAGCAAGTACTTTTTGATATTAAATCAATAGTTGATAAACAATATGTAGACGGGTGTTTATAGAATGACCTTATTTGAAGAACTTTTAGAAACCTTTAAGACAGATCAAAAAACATGGCTAGTGACGGGGTGTGCTGGCTTTATTGGATCAAATCTTACTGAATTTTTACTGTCACATAACCAAAAAGTTGTAGGTCTTGATAATTTTTCTACCGGTTATCAGCATAATATCGATGATGTACTTTTATCTGTTGAGGATAAAGCGGCTAAGAATTATGTTTTTATAGAAGGTGATGTAGCAGATTTTGATATTTGTCAAAAAGCTTGTAAAGGAGTTGATATTGTTCTTCATCAAGCAGCACTGGGATCAGTGCCGCGTTCAATCGCTGATCCAGTCACATCAAACCGATCAAATATTACTGGTTTTTTGAATATTTTGACAGCAGCAAAAGATGCCGGTATCAAGCGGTTTGTGTATGCAAGTTCTAGTTCAGTTTATGGTGACTCTAAAGAACTTCCAAAAGTAGAAGAACGAACAGGGAATCTACTTTCCCCGTATGCAACCATGAAAATGACAAATGAACTTTATGCGGGAGTGTTTAAACGTACCTATGAAATGGAGACAATAGGTCTTCGTTATTTTAATGTTTTTGGACGCAGACAAGATCCAGATGGTGCCTATGCTGCAGTTATTCCAAAATGGGTAGGGTCATTATTATCAGATGAAGATGTTTATATTAATGGTGATGGAGAAACTAGTCGAGATTTCACTTATATTGATAACGTGATACAAATAAACTTGCTTGCCGGGTCGACTACAAATTCCGAAGCGTATGGAGAAGCCTTTAATGTAGCTGTTGGAGGAAGAAATACACTTAATGAGCTTTATGCATTAATCAATAAAGAACTAGATGAGCATATTGAAAATTTTCAAAAAAAAGAAGTTGTTTATCGTGAGTTTAGAGCTGGCGATATCCGTCATTCCAACGCTAACATTTCAAAAGCACAATCTATTTTAGGTTATGCCCATACTCATGATATTTATAGGGGTATGGATGAAGCTATCGAATGGTATATAAAAAGTATAGGGTAAAAAAGTCACTTGAAAATAAATAAACAGTTTTTAACTCATTTTATTTTATTGGCTATAGCGACATTTTTAGGAAAATGTGTCGGTTTTTTTAAAGAAATGCTAATTGCCTATTATTTTGGTACATCTAAAGATCTAGATATTTTAATTTTCTCTTTTACTTTAGCCGGAACATTTCTGGCGATTTTATCAGGAGGAATGGAAAGTACAATTCTACCTACTTATTTACGTAAAAAAAAACAGGGAGTAAGAGAAAAAAATACATATTTATTTATCGTTTTTACTGTATTTATCACACTTTCATATTTACTTTATATTTGGATTCCTGTTTTAGGGAAAGATATTATAGGTTATATAGCTAGAGGGTTTTCTTCTCAAGATATTGTTTTAGCTAAAAAATATTTGGACATATATGTTGTTTATATTATTTTAGCCTTTTTAAGTGTATTTTTTTTAACGCTTTTAAAAGCAGAAAAAAAATTCTTCTTCACTGGAATTGTACCGAGTCTGATTCCAGCATCAATAATGGTAAGTCTTTATTATCAACATAAGATGGGGGTTATTGCTATTGCTTATGGTGTCTTGTTAGGTGCGACACTGCAATTAGCAGTATCATGGATTAAATCATCTAGATATTTTTATTTTAAGAATTTAAGAGCCTCTCAATTTAAGAAAAATTATAAGAATTTTTTAAAAAATTATTCCATTTTATTAGGAAGTGGTCTCTTTATTGGATTGATTGAATTAACAGACCAATCATTTTCAACATTAGTAGGAGAGGGAGGTGTTTCTTCTTTAAGTTATGCACAAAAACTACCCGCACTACTCGATGGTGTAGTTGTGATGATTTTAGGGACAATATTATTTTCAGCTTTTTCAGAAAATATATCTTTATCTAAGCATAAAGAAAATAAACTTCTATATATAAAATCGTTGAAGATTGTTTTAATTACAACAATAGCAACAGCATCTTTATTAGCCTATTTTTCAAAAGAACTCGTTAATATTGTTTTTGTTAGAGGGGAGTTTAACCAGAGTTCATTGATGCTGGTTTTTCCTGTTCAAGTTGCTTTCTTTTTGAAATTGCCTTTTATTTCTATTGCCGTAATATCAGCTCGAATGATGAATTCTTTTGAACTGAATAAAGAAATGTTATTTATCAATATATCTAGTTTTATATTAAATGGTCTATTAGATTATTTTTTAGTTAAAGAGTATGGGGTGCTAGGCATTGCGTATGCAACTTTATTTACTTATATATCAGCGGCAAGTCTTAACTATCTAGTTGTTATGAAACGATTTAAAAGGGTGCTTGCGTGAAGGTTTTATTTGTAGCATCCTCACTAGGTAGCGGTGGTGCAGAAAGAGTGTTGAGTATACAAGCTAATTATTTTACAGAAGAATTAGGCTATGACGTTACAATCGCAACATATAATATAGCAGTTGATGACTTTTATAAATTAAATAGTCAAGTAAAGAGAGTTAATTTTGGTGTAAAAAATGGAAATAATCTATTTACAAAAGTTATTAAACGAATAAACCGAGTTTGGCGAATTAGGCGAATGGTACAGGATATTAATCCTGATATAGTTATCTCATTAATTGTCAGTACGAATATAGAAGTGATATTTGCCACTCTATTTACAAAAACACCTGTTCTAGCTGTTGAGCATAGTAATTACTGGGCAGTAAAACCTGTTTTACACCGTGCTCTTAGAATATTTGCATATAAGTTTTCTAGTAAGGTTGTTCTTTTAACAACAAAAGATAAACTAAAATATAATGAGTATTTAAGAAATTGTGAAGTCATATCTAATCCGATTTTACTTGAAGATTGTATAAGCAGTGAAGGGTTAGAAAAAAGAGAAAAAACAATACTCTGCGTTGGAAGATTAAATAAAATTAAACAGTTTGACCATATCATATTTGTATTTAGCAAAATTATAAAAAACTACCCAGAATGGCGTTTAGTTGTTGCTGGAAGTGGGGAAGAATTAGATGGACTAAGGAAATATGCCGATCAATTAGGGATAACAGAAAGTGTTGATTTTTTAGGTAATGTAGTTGATATAAGCCAGCTTTATATAAAAAGTGGGGTTTTTGTATTATGTTCTAGCCATGAAGGGTTTCCTATGGCTTTAGGAGAGGCCATGTTTTGTGGAATGCCTGTTGTGAGTTATGACTGTCTTACCGGGCCAAGTGAAATGATAGAAAATCAGGTTACAGGAATTTTAATAGAACATAATAATAAAAAAGATTTGGAAAGAGGTATTTTTTCTTTAATAAAGGATGAAGAAAAGAGATCATTTTTAGGAAATAATGCAAAAAAAAGAATAGAAGATTTTTCAGTCCAAAAAATTGGGAAGAAATGGAAGTATTTAATTGAAAGTATTGTAGAAAAAAGTGGTTTCAAGTAAATTGATATTTTCTATTTCCTCATTATGAATGACTAAAAAAAGCTGAGTTAGGTATTAATTAATTCTCTATTTACATCTAATCAATATATTGTTTTTGAAACAATGGTTTGGAAAATAAATATGAGCAATAAAAAATTTAAATAAAGCTGGTATATTTAATGACAGATTCAAAACGAAAACTGGTAATTATTGTTCCTTCACTACACGGGGGTGGTTCTGAGCGAGTAGTGACGCATATAGTCAATAATTTAAATCGTAAGAAATTTGAAATAATACTTATTTTACTAAAAAAAGAAGGACAATACTTAGAAGATTTGCCCAATGATATTCAATGTTTAGATTTAAAAGTTTCTCAGGCCAGGTACTCTATATTTAAAATAATTAAATCAATAAGAGAAATAAAACCTGATGTGGTATTAAGTACACTTAGTTATTTAAATATTATTTTAATCATTTTAAAACCTTTCTTACCCAAAAATTTAATATTTTTTGCCCGCGAGTCTAGTATAGTTAGTGTTAATAATCAGTATGAAAAATACCCTAAGATTTATGATTATCTATACAGTCAGTTTTATAAAAAATATAATTATATAATTTGTCAATCTAAGTATATGAGAGATGATTTGGTAAATAATTATAATATTGATAAAGAAAAAACTGTTGTAATTAATAACCCTGTCAAAGAACCTGAAATAGACTTACCATCAGAGAAAAGTGAAGTTTTTTTTGATGAAAATAAAATAAATTTACTAGCAGTAGGAAGTTTAAATCCTGTAAAAGGGTATGATCTACTCATACAGGTGATTGCTCGACTAGAAAAAAATTATCATCTTACTATATTAGGTGAAGGTAAGGAAGAGAATAGATTGAAGGCACTGGCAAAAAAACTTAATGTCGAAAAAAAAATAAGCTTTTTAGGATTTAAAAAGAAACCATATCGTTATATGAGGCAGGCTGATTTGTTTGTTTTAAGTTCAAGATATGAGGGGTTTCCGAATGTTGTATTAGAAGCTAATATTTGTGGTTTACCTGCTGTTACTTTCAACTGTCCTGGAGGTGTCGGTGAAATTATTGAGGATGGGATAAACGGGTTTTTAGTTGAAAATGGTAATATTGACGAAATGGTTGAAACTATTAGGAAATCTAGTAGCTTTAAATGGAAAAAGGATAATATAATTCAAAGGATGAAAGATAAGTATTCAATTAATAATATAATTAAATTATATGAGGATGTTCTCTCTTGATGTTTTTCAAAAACTCATTGTTAATGGTGTTGTCTTTTTTTATGTTCTCTGGTTTTTTTTCATATTGCTTGGCAAGACCTGATATTGCACCTATAAAGCCCACATATTTAATTGCTCTAATACTGGTATCTGCTATTATTTTTGTCATGTTTGTTAAAGACAACTATACATATTTTTATCCGAAAATTAATTATTGGACTATATTTTATTTAATAGTTTTTTTAACTTGGTTTATTATAGTTGATGTAAAATATGATAAAGCAGAGTTTATAACACTATTTTTGTCGATAATAAGTGTATTTATTTTTGTTGTATTTTTATCTTTTGATGATAATGTGCAACAAGCTTCGCGGCGGGGTGTTTTATATGCAACTCTGTTGAATATTTTTAATAATATTTACGAGTTTTTAAACCCTATTGCTTTTTTTCCATTAGACTCAGAAATAGGTGTACTTGGTCGATCTGCTGGGTTTATGATGAACCCAACAATATCTGGATTAGTATTAAATTTAGGTTTGGTTTTATCAATATCACTAGTTCCTAAACGGTTAAAGTCTCTTTTTATCTATATTACCTTTATAGCAGTATTTTTGACCTTTTCACGTAGTGCTATTCTTGGCTGGGTCATAATATTCCTATGTTTTAATTATACTAAAGTCATTGAAGTTCGTAAGACAGTGTTTTATATTTTTATTTTGGTCAGTTCTTTTATTTCCTTATTACCTGTATTAATAGGATATATAGAAACTACATATACGGCTGGGTCTAATAATCTTATATTAAGGCTTCAATGGTTTGTAAACCCAAGTGATAATGTCGATGATAGTGAAAGTGAAAGGGGGATGGTTGCTAGGAAAGCATGGGATATGTTTTTAGATCATCCTTATTTAGGAAACGGCTTAGGTTCAACTGTTCATTGGGATCATACAGTTTCTACGCATAATATTTATTTATCTAATCTAGCTGAACATGGTTTTATTGGCTTCTTTATTGTTCCACTATTAATTCTTTCCGTAGTTCACGGTGCAAACAGAAGAATACATTCTGTAACTATTCCTTTTGCTTTTAGCTCACTTTTTATTGGTTTTTTTACTCATAATCTTTTAACAGATTTATTTTTTTTATATGCCTGCGTATTGGTATCTCTTATGAATTACAATAGCAATAGAAGGGTATAGAAAAATGATTCTAGTTAGTCAAGTTTGCTTTGATAAACTCGGTTTTTCGAAATTTTAACTTTTTCAATTGATTTTATCGCTTGAAAAATTGAGCTTTTATATTCTAGAGTACTAATTCAAGCTACAACTAGAAACTATAGAGGTTGTTAAAATTTCTGATTTTTTAGATTATAAAAAACAACAACAACTATTCATTTAATATCAAATAGGTATCTTCTGATTATGCAGTTAGCCCATCCAAAAAGAATCAAAGCACTATATGAGCCTGCATTCTATAAGGAATTCGAGGGCTTTCCTAAAACTGTAAAAATTTTTAAATAACTGTATTGATTATGGTTTTATAACTTTGGATGAGTAAACTGCACAATCAGAAAGTATCTTGTTATTCAGGACAGGGTAAATAGTGAAGACTAAGTAAGAGAAAACCTTCTTTATCGCAAATTAATATAGATGTTTATTGATGTCATCATAAGTCAGCTCAATGCGCTGAGCAGTGATTTTGTAAAAAATATTCTATTTCATCGAACCGTAATTGTTGTTTTACAGCTTATTGCTACCCCATTAATACCAACAGCGTTCATTATATAAGTCGTTGTTTGTGTAGGATGAAACCAAGTGAAATTTGAGGGGGCAGTTACCGAGCCTATGCCATTATCAATACTAGCACTAACAAGGTTATCAGACCACCACCAAAGAGCAGTGCCTTCTCCTCGCTTTATGATTTGAGGATCAACACCCATTTCACAAATGGGTGTTGATGATTTCTTTTGTTGCGCTGTAGTGACTGTTACCTTGTGATTTAACTTGTTATAACCCGTTTCAACTTCCCAAATTCCTTCATTTGCTAGACGAATGGAATATTCCGGTTTATTGTGTAAGGTGGGCTCAGGGTCTGGCAAGTTAAGGAATAACTCATATTCGCCCAATGTAATATTGTCAGGTACTGTAAACTCACCTTTAACAGTATGTGTTTTACCTGACACCCAAAACCTTGGGTCATCAGTCAATTTAACAGTTTGATTTTGACCGTTAGTATGTCGAAAAATTAGTTCGACAGCTCTTGGGTTGAATGGTGCAGAAAAACCATTGTTTTTAAGTTTAAAGCTGAATTTAAATTTTTCACCCGGGGTTACTTGGCTATCATATACCCCTTTTAAAACGGTGAGATGATAGCCAAGCCGTTTATGAATTTCAGAAATGCAACCATTATTTATCCATTTCTGTAAAGTAGGTTTATAAAAGTCCTGATTAAGATACGACCAGTTAAATTTGTCCAATTCTATTAATGCTGTTGCACACTCAAGTCGAGAGGGCGCTGAACCAGTCAGTAAGTTAAAGTTACACGTTTCCCCCCCCATTGCTACCCATTTGGTTTCTTCCTCTAGGTAGGGGAAGTCAATTGAAGGATTGGTATAGGTGCCTCCATCTGATTGGTTGGAAAGGAAACAATCATTATGATGGCCTGTACGAGCTTGATAAGACTTATTGTGTGCAATGGTTTGATCTAGCGGCCTGGAATCATTAAATATATTTCGTTTATATCGTGGAGCTCTAAGTTGAACAGTTCGCGTAGTAGGCAGTATATCAAGAATTCTAGAGAGAATATCAGCACGATTACTCCAATCCGTATCAGGCTGAAAATGGTCAGAAAACCACCATTCGCCCCATAGACCAATAAACCCAGCTTGCATCAAGGCTATCACATCACTGTTACTACTTAGTACATTTGATAACTGGTTTATATGAGAAAGAATTCTTTCTTTTGATGCATCACCATAGTGAGGGTTTAGATCTGATCCGGAAATAGATTCCGAGTAGGCAAAGCGAGGGATTATCTTCAACCCAGCTTGTCTTATTTTATCAAAATCTGCTTGTATCAAATTTAGATATTGCTGGCTTATATCACTATTGACAAAATTTTCTAGATAAAAAATGCGCTGAATTAGACTAGTACCTTCATATTTTCTGAAGCATTGTAAAGTGGTAACATCTAGCGAGTTGTAGCTACTCGAATGGGTTTGGTTCACTTCAATAAAACCACGTTCTGGGTTAGAAAACCCTCCAATCATAGGATTATAATTGATATTGTATGTATTAAAGCTCCCCTTATTACCTAGGTTTCCACCGTCTGGATAGAAATCCAGTATACCTGTTGGGTAATCTGCAACAGCAATCCAGTTGAAACCAGTTATTCCTGTATTAAAGACATCTAAGTCCAAAATTCTGATTCGGTATTCGATATCTCTTCCACCATTAGCAATTGCTATATCGGAAACAAAAAAGTGGTTTATTTGTTGCCAACCCCAAGTTTCCTGATTTACCCCTCTCATGAATTTAAATGTAATAATCTTGTTTTTTGTACTTTGAATGAGAATATCTGCTCCGATAGAACCTAATTTTTCAGGTCCTCTATAACCAGTCATAGGATTCTTATCTACATCAATAAATAAGCTATATCGAGCGTTATTTGATTTCAACGTAGAGCCATCACTTGTTTGATAACGAACAAATAGATCATCACAGTCATGTGCTATGGTAATGGTCTTCCAGTCGGTTCGTCCAGCCCCCCCATTATCTCCAGAAGGATCACTCGCATAGGAAATAGTTTGATTCCATCCTTCTCGGTTTCTATCGATAGCGAACATCGTCCCTAGAATTTGATTTGAAAGACTCTGTACTTCGCCTTGGTTGGAAGTGTTTAGTCTTGACTGGTTGTTTTTACCTAAGTTGATTTTTGTAAATTGAACTTTCGCCTCTTGAGCATAAGTTATAGCACTTTGCGAAAATATTAGAAATAAAATTATATTCGGTAGTAACTCTTGAAAGAGAAATGTTTGTAAATTTTTCAACTTGTAAGTACTCATCTTTACTCCAGTTTTACTATGATTCTTAGCTTACCTATAAATACCCAAGAAACCTTTTTCTCATTAGATATATATAGGAAAATCCTTTTACTCCTTGATGTAAATTTCTCCCTTTCTTGCTGAAAATATAAAAAATAGTTCCTTGACGAACTAATAAAAACGAAGAATACCCTTATATGATGATAGGTAAAAAAGACAAAACTTGGTAGTGGGTTCCAACTATTCAAGAGTTACGTAAAAGCATAATATATCGTATGTTTTTGGCTCACTTAAGCAGCATGTAGTGTGTTTGAATGTTTGGAGCTCAGTACCAAACACTTACTCATAGATGTAAAACGTAATGTTTAAAATCAACGCTAAATTAGCGAGTTAAAATATACATTAGCACAATCATGGTTAAATACCCAAACCTCATTGCTTCCATGGTTGTCAGGAAAATAAGTAAGGAGTATCTGGTTATGCCAGAATTAGTCTGTTTTTTCTTGTTTAAGAATAGATTATAAACAAGAGCTGACAGTTGTATTTTATGTTCTTTTGAAAAAAGATTGAGTCAATAATTCTATTTTTGTCTTTGATAATGCAGAAATTGATATGTTTTCTACTTGCTCATCGTCGCCTTGCTCTTTATAAGTAGTGGTTTGACGGAGGAAATAGGATGGCTAACCTGAGTAACTTGTTTTGATTCTGAACGATATTTTTTTGCTTGGAATTCCTAATATGTAATATAGGATTATCTATAAGTAATGATTTAAATGTTCTAGTCAACCACAAACCAGACACTTTAATTTGATAGTTGTTAAAAATGGCAACATAATCTGAGAGGGACAATGAGGACAGTGAGTAATAAAAAAAATAAGTTTGGCCAAGGTACTAAAAAATATATATTGAATTATTTAGAGCCAAGCATTCAAATATTTCTTTTGTTTTGGTCAACAGGTTATTGATGATGATTTTTGTGATCTGAAAATAGTTTAATCTAAGTGATACTTATATTGATGCAAATCGAGAAATCACTAAGTTACTAAATATAGAATTTTTTATCTATTGAGTAAAACAGAAGGAGCCTCTATTGGATAGACCCTGCAATATGGTACTATTTAGGAATTTAGAAAAGATTATCTAGCTCCCTTTCCCCATAATATAATCTCTACTGTATGTAATATGATAGTCAAATCAAGAAATAAACTATAATTTTTTACATAATATAAATCATATTGAAGTTTTTGAATTGCATCATATTCATTAGCGCCATAAGGGTAGCATAGTTGTGCCCATCCAGTAATTCCAGGTTTTACGCGATGTCTTTCTCGGTAAAAGGGGATGTTTTTTTCAAAGCCGTCAACAAACTCAGGTCTCTCAGGTCTAGGGCCTACAAAACTCATATCACCTTTAAAGACATTGAATATTTGAGGAAGCTCATCAATTCTAACTTTTCGGATGAAGTTACCTACAAAAGTTGTTCTGTCATCATTTTCCTTGGCAAATTGGACTCCTTGAGATTCGGCATCAGTTTTCATGCTTCTAAATTTTAAAACTTGAAAGTTTTGATTGTTTTCACCTACTCGAATTTGCCGATAAAGGATAGGCGCTTTAAAGCCACTTTCAATGCAAATAGCGATTACTGTTAATAGCATAATAGGTAGTGCAAGAATAAGAAGAGTTAAGCTTGCAACAATATCAATCAGTCTTTTTAATAGTGTTCTAATACCACTTTGGGCGAATCCATCTGAAAATACTAGCCAGCTTGGTTGGAGATTTTGCAAATCTAAATAAGCCATTTCCCTTTCGTAAAAAGAAAGTAGATCAATAACTTCAAGTCCACTCATTTTGCATTCTAATAAATCATTGACAGGCATTATCGTGCGCCTGTCATCTAAAGCTACAACGATTTCATCAATGTCATACTCTTGTATAATTTCTTGTAGATTACCTTCATTTAACATGTTTGATGAATCTACAATTTGTTTTTCTTGTCCCGAAGAAAAGCAACCTATTATTTTGAATCCTTTGTGAATATAACTATTATTACTTTTTACTATTTTATGTGCATTATTTCCACACCCAAGCACCAGAATTTTCTTTTGCAGTATGCTCTGCTCAGCTAGTTTATTAAAAACAAAGCGACAAGCTAACATAGAAAATACGGCAACGACAAGAGCAATAGATAGTATGCCTCTACCAATAAAAAGTTGAGGATAAAAATAATAAGTACTGACAGTGATTAGAATTGAAGCAGAAAAACCAATAGCTGTGCGGGATAATAATTCATACTCTTTTAAACCAATACTACGTCTATACAGGCCAATCCCCGCTAGGCACAAAGATAAGCTGCTTGCAAAGAGAAAGCTTGCGATAAGAATGTTGTTTTCTTCGTACCAGTGCGCAGTAATAGAAAAATAAAAATACAGTTGACTTCCAAAATACATTGAACCAAAGAATACACAATACTCAACAATAAATAGGGCTAAAAATACTGTAGAAATGTAATGATGAAAGATCCTAATCATAAAAAAATGTGTTTAATAAAAGTAAGGAGTATTTTGAAGTATGTGTTATCGATTAGTATTTAATATTAAATACTCAAAAATGTATCTTTTAGTGTAGCTGGATATTTTAATTATATTGGTTTGCATTATATATCAACAAGATGTTTTTTAAGGATACGGATGTTATTTTTTTATTCCTTAAATAACTAAAAACAATTATTTCTTCCTTTAAATGTCAGTAGATTAGACGATTTAATTAACCTGATTAGTTGAAATTCTTATGATAATTATATTTAAACTTTGTGCTCCTATTCACACTTTTGATAAAGATGTTTTTGATTAATCAATAGATGCTAAGTATGTTGAATTGTAATAAAAAGGGAGTATAAATAATTTTAAAAAAACCATTTAACTTTAGTCGTCATGGAGTGCTTGAGTTTTGTTTTATATATAGAATATTGATTAATAAGGGTTATATTGGGGGCTGCTTAGATCCTGTTTGAATTATTTCTACTGTATTTCCAGTAGATAATTCCCCCTCATTGTTATGTAAGGCATTCTGGCCAAAAAACACTCTATTATTCCAACGACGTAAACGATTAAGAGTTGTTAAAGGTTCTTTGTTTGTTTGAGCTGTTTCGATATCTATCGTTGGTATAGAGCATCTAGAGCAGGGTTTAGGTAATCTAAAGCCAATATTGTTAATTTGTATTCCACGCCAGCTATCTTCACTATACGCTTCACAATTAGTAATGACTAAATTAGGTCTAAAACGTTCCATTGGCAATTGTAAATTCATTTCTTGGTTAAGTGATATTAAAGAGGCTTCTGAAATAATTAAAAAAGGAAAGCCATCTGAAAAATTGACTTTATCAGTTGCGGTTGCATAGTCTGGGTCAACTGGACGTATTGTTGTATCGGGTTGATAAACTAGTTTGCACTCAATATCTAAAAAATTACTTAACCATTGATCTACTTTTTGGTTTGTTGTTTTAGCAAGACATTGGTCTTTCCAGATAGTGGTATTTATAGCGTCGCCATTTTCTGGGTTTAAAGGTAATGAAATACTGCCAGATATTGACGTACTAAGAATTAAAGTTTTATCCTCAATCTGTGTTTTGATTAATACCATTTTTGGTACACGACGTTGGCTGAGAAATTGGTTGTTACTATCTATTAACATCCATTTTCTGTCATGCAATAAGCCTTTTTCATTAACAGGCCAAGTTGAAACTTTTATTCCTGAAAGTGATTTAACAGGATAGATATAGATATCACTTAATATTGCTTGGGTCATGCTTTTACCTTAATTTAGCAAATGGGGCTTATATGAGTATTATTAAATAAATACTTAACAGTGGCTTAAGAGAATTTTTTTATTTTTCTATGTTAATAAATTATCTAAAGCCATCATGATAATAAATCCGATTAATAATGAGAAAGTCGCATAGCGGGAGCGACTTTTTGCATGGGTTTCAGGAATAATTTCTTCACTTATAACAAACAACATAGCGCCAGCAGCAAAGCCCATTGCAATAGGTAAGAGGGATGAGAAAATGGTTACCATCGTAATACCTAAAAAACCACCAACAGGTTCGACCAGTCCAGTTAATATTGCTATTCCAACTGCTTTCCATTTGTTATAGCCTAAGCCTACTAAGGGTAGAGCAACAGCGAGTCCTTCTGGGATGTTTTGCAAAGCAATCGCAATGGCAAGGACTGTACCATTTTTTATATCACCAGACCCAAAACTAACCCCTACAGACAAACCTTCTGGAAAGTTATGTATTGTGATGGCGATAATAAATAACCAAATTTTTTGTAAAGAATTTTTGTTGGCCGACGGAACAGAATCAAAATGTAAATGGGGTAAGTGTTAATCAGCAAAATGAAGAAAAATAGCACCGATTAACATACCGGCAGAAACCACCCAGAGTCCTTTTCCTGGCCACAATAGATTACCATGATCAATTCCTGGAACTAATAGTGAAAAAGCTGTTGCAGCTAGCATGACACCAGCAGCAGCTCCTAATAAGCTATTAAAAAGCCGTTCAGGAATGTCTTTTAAAAACACAACGGGTAATGCACCCAATCCAGTGGCTAATCCAGCAAGGATACAGGCAAAAAAGCCGATGACCACTTGTTTATCAAAAACTAAATATAACAGGCTAAAAATTATCAATTGAGAAATAATAAATAATCCTAAAAATGTCAGCCATCGCTGAATTTTTGGCATAGACTTTATTTTTTGGAAAGAGGGATGTGTCTGTAGATGAGTATATTGAGTATTTAGAACAGTTTGGATATTTGTCATCTAATAATCTTCGTTAGCCTTGTTATCATTAAATATTCTGTACGAGAGGAGGATAGCTCTAGCATTATATACTTTTCATACCACACTGAATATTCACATAATTGTTTTCTATTTTTTGTTTTAGGAAAATATCCTTTTTTACTTAGCTTACTGTTATACACCAAATAATTTCACTATCATGGTCTGGTTTTAAAATTACATGAGATCAATAATGAAAAAAGTTGTAAAAGGAATCTTACCTTTGTTGTCTTTAGTTGGCATGAGCGGAGTGATTGTTGCAGAAGAAACGCCCATTGTTTTGGAAAATATTGATGTGGTAGGCATCACTCCGTTATCAGGAAATGGGGTCTCTATCGATAAAATTCCTGCAAACATGCAAAATGTTTCTTCAGAACAATTAAAAAAAGCACAAACAACGTCGATAGCTGATTACATGAATCGCTATATGGGAAGTGTTCATGTTAATGAGGCTCAAAATAATCCATTACAGCCTGATATTTATTATCGTGGTTTTGTAGCATCACCCTTATTAGGGCATCCTCAGGGTTTGTCAACTTATGTTAATGGTGTTCGATTCAATGAGCCTTTTGGTGACTCAGTAAATTGGGATTTAATTCCTCAAGGTGCCATTGATAGTATGAGCTTAATGCCTGGGTCGAATCCATTATTTGGATTAAACACCTTAGGAGGAGCAATATCCATGCAAACCAAAACAGGTTTTTCAGCTCCTGGGCATCAACTTGAAGTGTATGGTGGGTCTTACGAACGGCATTCGGAAGAGCTGACTAGTGGGTGGAATAATGGTACATGGGGTTACTTTATTGATCTTCATCACTTTGAAGAAGAAGGGTGGCGTGACTTTTCACCTACTGAAGCAAACCAAGTGTTTGGAACATTAAGCTGGCAAGGTGAAAGAGCTAATCTTGATTTAACAATAGCGGCAAATGACAATAACATGAAGGGAAATGGAGCGGTTCCTATTCAATTACATGAGCAGCAACGTAAAGCTGTTTTTACCTATCCTGACCAGACGATTACTCGCATGTTCTTCTCTGAACTATCAGGTGCTTTTGATGCAACGGATACCATTAAATTAAGTGGTAATGCTTATTTTCGTCAAAATAGAATTAAAACGTTTAATGGTGATGATAGCGATTTTGAAGGATGTAAGTCGGGTAATGGTTTTTTATGTGATGAAGAAGGAGAAATTGCAGAAGATCTTTTTGGAAAAAGTATTGCAGAAAACGACGATGTAGAAGGCGCAACCAATAATACTAGCCAAACACATATGCGCAGTGCTGGTGGTACAATTCAATCAATGTTCAGTGATGATATATTTGGATATAAAAATAACTTTGTTTTTGGAGCGGCCTATGATTATTCTGATGTCCATTTTGAGTCAGATACAGAGTTAGCGGCATTAACTGATAGTCGCGGAACAGTCGGAAGTGGTATTTTACTGAAAGAGGCTAGAGTTCGTTTAAATACGATCACAGAAACTTACGGGTTTTATTTTAGCGACAGTTTTTCTATTACCGATGCACTCACCGTTACCTTTGCTGGACGCTATAATCACACCAGTATAGACTTGAGAAACCAATTCTTAGACGGAGGAGAAGATAAGCTTAGTGGGCATCATAATTTTGATCGATTTAACCCTTCAGCTGGCTTTACCTACCAAGTTGTAGATAACGTGGGTATGTACGGAAGTTATAGTGAATCATCCAGGGTACCCACACCGATGGAACTTAGTTGTGCAGATGAAGATGACCCTTGTAAATTGCCTAATGCTTTTGTAGCGGATCCTCCATTAGCTCAAGTGGTAGCTAAAACTTGGGAAGGTGGCTTTAGAGGTGATTTAAATGACCTGATTGGAATAGGGGATTTTAACTGGAATGCTGGATTTTTTCATACCACTAATCATAATGATATTATTTTTAATCGGGGTGGTGATAGCATTAGTGAGGGTTTCTTTAGTAATGTAGGTCAAACCATTCGTTATGGCGTTGAAACAGGGTTTGATGCAACGCTTCCCCAATTATTTAGTGATATTGATGAATGGCACTTTTCAGCTAATTATACTTATCTGAATGCACGATTTCAGGATGGATTTACTACACAAAACCCATTAGATAATAAACAGGCAGTGCTAGTTGAAAAAGGAGATCGCATCCCAGGTTTAGCTGAACATTTATTTAAAGCTACAGTAGGCGTTGATTTATGGCAACGATGGTCTTTATCAATTGATACTCAATATAGTGGAGATCAATTTTTTAGGGGTGATGAAGCTAACACAACAGATAGATTGGGTGGTTATTGGATATTTAATGCCAAAACAGAATTTAAAGTGAATGAATATGTGGCACTTTTTGGTAGAATAGACAATATTTTTGATCGTGATTATAAGACGTTTGGCGCCTATGGAGAGGCGGATGAAGTATTAGGTGATGATTTCGATAATGGGCGGTTTGTTTCGCCAGGAATGCCACGAGCTGGTTGGCTTGGTATAAGGCTTTCTATATAGGTTTGTTCGTAAAACTAAAGTCCTCTTTTAGTTTGGTTTTTTTTAAAAGCTAGAGGAGGAACTTCATATATGTCTCACTTCCTGAGAAATCAAGCGCGCCATTGCTCACTTTTTGGATTCAGGGAACGTCCTGTCCCCAGAATGCAAAAAGTGGGCAGCGAATAGGTAAGCCCCGGTTCGTCCTGCGTACACCTCAACTCCGCACAAAAGCCGCTCCGTTAGGCCTCCCTCAATGACTTGACGGCTCTATCGGTAAAAAATTTTAGCTGCCCTCGCATGCTAGCGCATTACTTGGCTTTAGCTTGTTCCCTGT
>JAGLDH010000145.1 GCA_023145835.1 Methylococcales bacterium | reverse complement strand
CTCAACTGATTTTTCTAGGTTTATAACTCGTATGGAGTTTACGGAATATGGGGTTAACCATAAATCCCCTCCAAACACCGTTTCCAAGTACGACTATCCCCCAAATACTGTAGAGTTTAATATGGCTTATATTCAAGGAGCTTCGCAAGATTTGAAAGAGGTTTATGACATCGCCCAACGCGGTGGAATGCTTTTGCACCTCACTGATTGTCATTTGGAAAGTGCGCGCTTAATGCTTTCTATTGACTTCGACTCCACTCAGGACAAGTCAACAGAACCCAAGCAAAAACTATTTGATTAGCCCTAGCAAACATATCCAAAAAGCAAAAAACTTAATAGAAGAAACGAGCTATAAAAGCCGATTAGCTGAGGTGGAGTATTTGGAAGAGCTTTTGAATTAAGCAGTTAGGCATAGTGCAGCCTAAGGAGCCGACTATATACTTCGTAATACCTGGTTGGTGCGTATACTTCACCGACACTTCTACAAAAAATACTCTAAATCTAGATTAACTTACTTCCGAAAATAGTATGACTATTTGTGAGACATGGAAATAAGCTCGTTAATGACACGACGTGGGTCAATAATTTTTATCTGAACAGAAAAAGACTCCATGACCACAACACCTCTTAATATTCCCTTTTTCTCTAGAGCTAGCACCTTAATCAGTAAAGAATCTGGGTATTTTGCGGTTCCAGTAAGTGTTGTGGACATCACATCGGTAGTTGACTGCTTTTTTATCGTTTAGGAACACAAGTTCCAATACAATCAGCGCCTCCCTTTTTTGGATCACAATTATCTCTAGGATCATCAATACAAATAAGTGCGTTTGGACAAATAAGGCCTGCTATACCGCCGCAAATTGGAAATTCATCAACTGGATCATCATTAACGGATATACCGCATTTTTCAGCAAGTGTTATATTAAGAAAAACACCTTGATCTGGTTGAATGGAACGCAGTTGATTAACTAATATATCAAATTTGTTTCTTGAGCCTGGAAGCTGGGGATGAAGTTCTTCTTGGTCAGTACTGGGTACAATTCCAAAGCCTGCTTCAGCACATACTGCCAAGCCTCCTTCAGTGGCAATCGGCTCTCCTTCTTTAGGAAAAGTGACAATAAAATTATCAATAACACCGCTGCCTACTGCATGACCGATAAGTTGTCGCACTGACGCGATAGTTGAACTGACGTTTCCTGCTCCGTTACTTCCAATATTGATTTTTATTGCTTTATCAGCTGCAGAAGCTATATTATTGAACATTAAAAAGATAGCGACAATAAATAAATGTTTTGTGTAATTGTTCATTATTAAATCCACTGTTAAATTAAGAAACCTCTGATTAAGTCTTAAAGTAACGATTTAATGGGGTATAACTTATTGAATTAATTGAATATTAGGTTTTATGGATCAACTTGTTCAGAAGTTTCTTAAGGAAAAGACACCTTATGCATATTGAATCAGCTACTTTAGGGTTATAAACTCAATGTTCACATTATTCAATGACAATAGGTTTATGTTAATAATATACTGATAAATCAATAGCCTGTAAAGGTTGTTGGTTTTATACCAAAAGAATGGTTTGCAAAGTAAGTATTATTCCACTTAATTGAAATGAATTATTACCTTGATTTTGATTATTCTATGCTGAAAGAGAAAGTAAAAATGACAAAAAAATAGTTGTCTATCATTTAATAATAGCGAATAAGGCATGATGAAAATTGAATATTTATTGATAGGCAGCACCGCTGTATATTTATTTCTATGCTTATTGCTGTATATTTTTCAGCGTAATTTATTGTATTTTCCCACTAATAAATATGATCATCCTTATCAGGAGCTGACTTTTAATAATGAAAAAGAATCAATTAAAGTCATTGTTCTTAATCAAGGACAGTCTAACAGCCTTATCTATTTTGGGGGTAATGCAGAAGCTGTTGTTTATAATGCACCAAACTATATAGAAGATTTTCCAAACCATACCCTCTATTTAGTCAATTACAGAGGGTATGGGGGAAGTAGTGGGGCTCCAGACGAGCAGGGGCTTTACGCTGATGCCTTGGCTATTTTTGATCAGGTTAAAACCAAGCATATGACGGTTTCTATTATAGGCCGTAGCTTAGGGACAGGTGTGGCTACTTATCTTGCGGCTAATAGAGTCATTGATAAGATGGTTTTAGTTACACCTTATGACAGTATTGAAAATGTTGCGAAGTCAAAATTTCCAATACTCCCTATTTCTCTGTTAATAAAAGATAAATATAATTCTGTTAAAAGGGTGCAGAAAATAAAAGCCCGGACACTTATCATTTATGCTGAATATGACACTGTTATAAAGTATAAAAATGTAAGAAAATTAATTGATGCCTTTCCCTCTTCAATTAGGAAGGTGGAGATAATTAAAAATGCAGGGCATGATGATCTTTCTAACAAAGAAAGGTACCGATTCTTATTAAAACAGTTTTTTCTGCGTTAAATTCTAATCAACTTACGCTGAAAATCAGGGAAACG
>JAGLDH010000144.1 GCA_023145835.1 Methylococcales bacterium | reverse complement strand
CTACCTCACTGACTTGACGGCTTATCGGGATAAAATTTTTGCTTCTCTCGCGTGCTATCGCACACGTCGAATCTGCAAATTTCCCTGTCGCCTACTGCAGACTAAAAATCATCACTTCGCTATCGCTCCGTTTCCCTGATTTTCAGCGTAAGTATTAACCTAAAAATTCATCTAGACCGATCAGTTTAATGGGCTTTTGTTGTGCATCAAGCTTATCCTTTTCTGTGTTATACCCCCAAACAGCAAAAAATAGTTGTACAGATGCTAATTTTTCATTCTTAATTACTTTGACTAATGCAGGAAGCCTATCTTCTACAAAATAAATGGTTTCCTGAGAATGTTTATCAACCAAATCTAATAAAACAGCCTCTTTACTCTTTTTTTTATCTAAACCAAAGATTCTATCATCCGATAAATTAATTTGATTAGCATTTAATATATGTTTAACAAAACGCTCTTGCTTAGTGGTTATTATGTACCACAACTCTTGGCTAGAAAATCGCTTCAACTTTTCAGCAATCCCTGAAAATAGTGGATTCATCTCCACCCATTCATTAAGATTATCTTTTATCCAATTATCTCTTGTTTCTCCAAACAATTGTTTAAGCATCTCTATATCTAAACCAGAACGCCTAATCAGCTCATCCTTTTTATCATAAAAATCATTTAAAATAGTTTCTGCATGTTCTCCGCTATGCAACATCTTCATCATTAAAATAGACTCGTACCCTGTCTCAATAATAGGCCTTGCTTTACGAAACTGGTCTAATATTTCTTGAGATGGTAGAGGTGTGTCAATTTCATCCCAAATTTGTATTGCTGCTTTCCAGCCTGCCATGCCTGTTTCTATCGCACTATCACAAATGACACCGTCAAAATCTAATGCATAAATAATCGATTGCTTCATAGTTTTTTATCTATAAAAAGGTTTATTCATTATTTTTTTGAGAGGTATTAATAAACCCATGAACCCCTCTTTTTGATTTAGATTCCAACCACTGTTTTAAATACTCTAATTCTTCGGTATTTTTTAAGCTATCTAAACTTTTTTTATTTTTTAACAACTTAATCGCAGAAGACAACGCTTTATATCGCTCGCCTTTTATACCTGCTCGTTTTAAACCAACCGCATTTAAACGATAATGCTTGATTGGTGTTCCGCCAACAAGCATAAAAGGAAGAACATCCATATTCACGCCTATTGCTCCTTGTATAATGGCATATGAACCAATTCGGCAAAATTGATGTATTACCGTCCCACCGCCTATAAAGACATTATTCCCTACTTCAACATATCCACCAATTGCCACATTATTAGCAAAAATCGTATTATTCCCTACATGACAATCATGAGCAACATGACTATTATTCATAAAATAACAGTCAGACTCTATAAAAGTAGTTCCATCTTCCACAGAGGATCTATGTGCAGTAACCCCCTCTCGGAAAACATTATTGTCACCAATTTTTAACCATGAAATAGTTTCTTTTTTAAACGAAGTATCTTGTGGTAATCCACCTAGAACAGTATGGGGGTGCAATATATTTCCCTTTCCCATTTTGACATAAGATTGCACCACAGAATGCGCTCCTAACTCACAATTTTCACCCAGTTCAACATAGTCTTCAATGACAACAAAGGGTCCAATTTTAACGTTATCAGCTAAAATAGAAGTTGGAGCTATACAAGCAGTTGAGTGAATATTTTGAGCCATATATAATTAATTATTTTCTATTTCGTTATAGTTTATGAAGAATTCAAGCGAGGCTTCTCACCCTAAAACAGGCACACAATACTCTATGCTATCCTCTTGGGTGGTACTCAGAATGTAATGACTTCAGTCTTTCTTGTGCTATATGCGTATAAATTTGAGTGGTCGATAAATCAGAATGGCCAAGTAATAATTGTACAACACGCAAATCAGCACCATGATTAAGCAAATGAGTAGCAAAAGCATGTCGTAGCGTATGAGGCGAAAGTGATTTTTTAATCCCTGCTTTTTTAGCATATCGTTTAATAATGTGCCAAAAAGCTTGTCGAGTCATTTCTGCTCCACGTTTTGTGACAAATAAATAATCACATTGCCTATTAGCTAGAATATCCACTCTAGCTTCTCTCATATATTGTTCTAGCCACTCTATAGCTTCTTCTCCTACAGGAACTAATCTTTCTTTTTTGCCCTTACCAACAACTCTCACAAAACCTTGTCTAAAATTAACTTGATCAAACTTCAAACTGATTAACTCAGAGACTCTCAACCCGGTTGCATAGAGTAATTCCAACATAACTTTATCTCTACACCCCAAAATATCCGTAATTTCTGGTGCTTCTAAAAGCAATTCTACATCTATTTCTGACAGTGATTCAGGTAGAAATCTACCGATACGAGGAGCTTCTATTAAAACAGTAGGATCTCTTTCTATTATATTCTCTCTATAAAGATAGCCATAAAATCGTCGTAAACTAGACAAAATACGTGCTGATGAGCGGCTACCCACACCCTGCTTATATCGGTTAGCTAAAAATGAAGCAATATCACTTTCTTCAACATCTACAACTACTTTCTTATTAAGCCATTTTTCAAAAATTTTTAAATCACTACCATATGCAGCTAGCGTATTTTCGCTTAAACCTGCCTCAACCCAAAGAGAGTCTAAAAACAAATCGATTTGCTCTACAGATGTTTTCATATTATTCCATTCTATATCATGGCCAATACTTTTAATAAAAAAAACTAAACTATTAGTAGAGCTTCCATATTCAATAACCTTTCTTTTATTTCTATACACTTACCACTCGTTTCTCCCATATATCCTCCCATACTTGACACTGCAACAACTCGATGACAAGGAATTATTCCTGGAAAAGGATTATCTCTACAAGCATTAGCCACAGCTCTGGCACCAGAACCCACTTTTCGTGCTAAGTCCGAATAACTTATTGCTTGCCCTAAAGGTATTCTGCAAATTTCAGCCCACACCTGATTCCTAAAACCAGTTCCTTTTATTTGCAAATCTACCTCTAAAAGATATGTTGGGTTATTTAAATATCGTTGAATTTGAATACACTGTTTATCGTCAAATAGAGATAAAGATTCGATACTTTGAAAACACCATTCTGTTCCAATTAACACATTACCACTTTGATGGGCAGTTAAAACTCCAACCGAGGATGGGATTTTAATACAAGAAACCTCTCTCTTTTTAAGATGATCAACCCAATTTATAGTAACAGGCATAGATTAAACCTATCCATCATAACTAATTTTTTTAATAACTGACTTTTATGAATTATACTCCTCCCCCCTAGTAGAGAGAAAAGATAAACAGCTAATAAATTTTAGGCAAAAAAAAGGCAGCTTAAAAGCTGCCTTTTCTTATGGATAAAACAATTTATCCTAATTTTTCTTTAATACGAGCAGCTCTACCTGTCAAGTTACGTAAATAATATAGTTTAGCTCTACGCACAGAACCGCGGCGTTTAACTTCAATATTACCAATCATTTTACTGTGCGTTTGAAATACACGCTCAACGCCTACACCGTGTGAAATTTTTCTTACAGTAAAAGCTGAATTTAACCCACGATTACGTTTTGCAATTACAACACCTTCATAAGCCTGTAATCTTTCACGGTCGCCCTCTTTTACTTTAACCTGTACAACAACAGTATCGCCAGGCCCAAAATCAGGCACATCTTTTTTTAGCTGTTCAGCATTCAATACATCAATAATATTTGTCATTACCACACCCTAATAAACATCAATTTAACAACAAGGAAGATATACATAAAAAGAGTCAGCCCTGTTTTCATACTTCATTCCTAAATTCTTTTAACAAAGCTTCTTGCTCTGCACTTAATTCTTTACTTTTTAATAAATCTGGCCGCCTTACTGAAGTTCGCCCTAATGCTTGCTTCATTCTCCACCGTTGTATGTTTTGATGATTCCCACTCAACAATACGTCAGGAACAGCTGATAAATCATCCTGTTCAGGTCGCGTAAAATGAGGATAATCTAACAAACCATTCATATATGAATCTTGCTTTGCAGAATCGTCGTCACCCAAAACACCGGGGACTAATCTTGTTATTGCATCAATAACGATCAACGCCGCTAATTCACCACCACTAATAACATAATCACCAAGTGACCACTCTTCATCACAAACTGAATCAACAAAGCGTTCATCAATTCCTTCGTATCGCCCAGCTACTAAAATCAACTGAGATGATTGACTAGCGTCTATCAATAAGTTTTGAGTAATCTGTTTACCCTGAGGACTTAAATATATTACTTTACTACTCTCACACTTATTGCGTGATTTTGCAGCATTAACTGCATCATATAATGGATGATATTTCATTACCATTCCTGGCCCACCACCATAAGGACGGTCGTCAACAGTACGATGCTTATCTTGAGTATAATCCCTAGGATTCCAAACAGACAACCCAACTATATTTTTCTCGATGGCCTTACCAGTTACTCCGTAACTAGATCCTTCCAGAACCATCTCAGGAAATAAAGTAATAACATCAAAACGCATAGCAATAAACAATCAAAAATCAGGATCCCAATCAACAATCATTAGTTTATTATTAAGATCAATTTTTTTAATTACTTGTCCTTGTAAAAATGGTATTAATCGTTCCTCATTATCACTTTTAATAACAAGTACATCATTAGCACCCGTTTCAATAAGATGATCAACTTCTCCAAGACTGATACCTAACTCGGTTTCTACTTGCAAACCAACAAGATCAGCCCAATAATATTCACCATTTTCTGATTTAGGTAATTGGCTTTTTTTAATCAGAATTTCCCAGCCACTATAAGTAGCCGCTTCATCCCGATCAGATATACCTTCTATACAAGCAACAACTGACTTACCTTGTCGATTTCCATTAACAAGAGTAACTTCTTTTATGTCATTCCCTTTTTTTAAAATCCAAGGCGAATAATTTAGAATATTCTCTCTCGGATCAGTCAAAGAAAAAACTTTAACCCAGCCTTTAATTCCAAATACACCGGAAATTTCACCAACGTTAATGAGATCACTATAAGACAAGGTCTTTATATTTATGCCGCAGCAGCAGTAGTCGCTTCTTTAGCAGCACCTTTAATTAATTGTGCAACACGATCAGACGGTTGTGCACCAACAGATCTCCAATAATCAACTCTCTCGTTGTTTAAACGAAGTGATTCCTCGCTACCACGAGCAAAAGGATTAAAGAAACCTAAGCGTTCTATATAACGACCATCACGACTGTTTCTACTATCAGTAACAACAATGTGATAAAACGGACGATTTTTAGAACCACCTCTTGAAAGACGAATAGTTACCATGTATATACCTTAAAAAACATTTATTCAAAAGTTAATCCGCCCATTTTACGCGAATTTCCATAGATGGGAAGAATAAAATTATTTTTTTATTCTATCCCACAAAAAAAGTTACATTCTCATTCCGCGCATATTACCTTTCATACCGCGAATCATATTAGCCATATTGCCCTTAGAGAACTTTTTCATCATTTTTTGCATCATTTTATGTTGCTTCAAAATTCTATTGACATCCTGCAGTTCTTGGCCGCTACCTGTGGCAATCCGTTTTTTTCGACTACCTTTAATTAAATCAGGAAACTTCCTTTCCTGAAGTGTCATTGAGTTAATCACAGCTATCTGACGCGCTAACATTTTGTCATCAACCTTATCTTTCATATCTTGAGAAACTGAACCCATACCTGGTAATTTATCCATCATTGCGCTCATTCCGCCCATATTTTGCATTTGTAGCAGCTGATCTTTAAGGTCGTTCAAGTCAAAACTTTTACCTTTACTAATCTTTCTTGCTAACTTTTCAGCTTTTTTCTTATCTGCTTTCTGCTCAATTTCTTCAATAAGCGAAAGCATATCTCCCATATCTAAAATACGAGAAGCAATACGATCTGGATAAAAAGGTTCTAAAGCATCAGTTTTTTCACCAACACCAATAAACTTAATTGGTTTACCGGTAATTTGCCGGATCGACAAGGCAGCACCACCACGTGCATCACCATCTGCTTTAGTTAAAACCACCCCCGTTAGAGGTAACGCCTCATCAAATGCTTTAGCCGTATTAGCAGCATCCTGCCCTGTCATACTATCAACGACAAACAATGTTTCTATAGGATTAATCGCAGCATGTAATTCTTTAATTTCCCCCATCATGTCATCATCAACATGCAGACGCCCTGCAGTATCAACAATAACAACATCTAGAAATTGTTTTTTTGCCGCTTCAATTGCATTAACGGCAATATCTACTGGCTTTTGAGTGACATCACTTTCAAAAAATACTAAGTCAGTATCAGTAGCTAGTGTTTCTAGCTGTTTAATCGCAGCAGGACGATAGACATCGGCACTAACCACACCCACTTTTTTCTTTTTAGTTTGCTTTAACCAACGACCTAGTTTAGCTACTGTGGTGGTTTTACCCGCACCTTGTAGACCAGCCATTAAAATAATAGCTGGCGGATTAGCCTTAAGGTTTAATTCCTCATTAGCCTCTCCCATTACACTAACTAGTTCGGCTTGAACCAATTTAATTAGTGCCTGACCAGGGTTTAGGCTAGCCTGGACTTTTTGCCCTAATGCCCCCTCTTTTACTTTTTCAATAAAATCAGTGACAACAGACAAAGCAACATCAGCCTCTAGCAAAGCCATCCGCACTTCACGCAAAGCATCTTTAATATTACTTTCTGTCAGTTTCCCTTGACCCTTTAAATTCTTAAGCGTACCACTTAAACGGTCGGTTAAATTATCAAACATATCACTTCTGCATTTTTATTTAAATCAAGATAAGGCATTTGCCCTATGACTATTCAATCGATTATATTAACATATGATTCGACAAGTTCTTTTGATTATTATCTGATCGCATAATTATGACTCCCTCACTTATTGGTATTTTGTCTATTTGCTGCTATCTAGCAAGCACATTTTTTTTAGTAATAGACATTATCAAAGAAAAATCACAGTACCGCTCCAAACTCTCCGGCTGGGTAGCTGTTTTTATACACCTAAGTTATATTGCCATAGTTTCTTTGCAACGCTCTAATATTGATTTTAGCTTTTTCAGCATAGGTTCGATCATCACATCTATCATTGCTCTACTTTTATTAATAGTCAACATAAGTAAGCCTATTGAAAAATTAGGTGTCGCTATCTTTCCAATTGCCGCATTAATGCTTTTCTTGACGCTTTATTTTCCTAATAATGAACAAGTTTTACAAAAATATGACTGGCAAATGAGTACTCACATTCTCAGCTCAATTATTGCTTTCAGTTTATTAAATATTGCCGCATTACAAGCTATTTTCCTTGCCATTCAAGACCAACAGCTAAGAAAACACCCCCCCAAAAAAATCATTTTGACATTGCCGCCATTACAAACGATGGAATCTCTATTATTTCAAATGATAAGTACGGGAATTATTTTCCTCTCTGTTTCTTTAGTCAGTGGATTTATCTTTATTGATAACTTATTTGCTCAACACTTAGCACATAAAACAGTACTATCTATTCTAGCTTGGTTTATTTTTTCATCACTACTTTTTGGTCGCATCCGGTATGGATGGAGAGGACAAACTGCTATTCAGTGGACTTTAATTGGATTTACCTTCTTACTATTGGCTTATTTCGGCAGCAAAATGGTATTAGAATTGATTTTGGAGAAAACATAAAAAGCATAGACGGCAAAATTTTGCCATCTATGCCCTAAATTTAAAAATAATAAACTTAATAAAAATTAAGCATGGACATCAATCCTACCTGGATCTGCTGAATCTATTAGCTTCATTGCCGCCTCACCTTCTGCTTTTTGAGCATCTAGTCCTATTTTTACTACTTCAACAGCGATTTCTTCATCAACTGTTTTCTTATTCATCATTGACGTTAACAACCCAGGAGCATCGCTACCACCTACTGAACCAATCATAATCATTCTCCTAATATATAGTTCCCTCTTCTTATCGGCTACTTAAAAAAATTTTATAGCCTCTAAAGACAAATCTGTGATGAACTCTTCACAAAAAAAAGAATTTATTGCCGCTCAGCCCTTATAAAAATGTCAACTAAATGACACTTTTCACCTCTCTTCTATTCAAAGAACAAAATAACACTGTTAATTCATACATATAATAAGCTTGATTATTAGTAAAGTTAAGCTTGGCACGATACCTGCATTTTCATTTGTAAATATTAATAACTATGAGAGAAAAATTATGTCAAACGGTATGATCATCAATACAAATATAAGCTCTATTAATAGTCAAAGACAGTTAGTTAAGTCTAACACTTCGTTGTCTACATCTATGGAGCGTTTATCTTCAGGGTTACGTGTTAATAGTGCGAAAGATGATGCAGCGGGTCTTGCCATTGCAAACCGTATGAATTCACAAATTAGAGGTATGACAGTTGCCGTCAGAAATGCAAATGATGGTATTTCAATGGCTCAAAATGCAGAATCTGCCATGGGAATTCTTACTGATACTTTACAAAGGATGCGGGACTTGGGCGTGCAGGCGGCAAATACGGGAGCAGTATCCAGTTCAGACAGAGAAAAATTACAAACAGAATTTCAAGAATTAAATGAAGAGTTAAACCGAATAGTCACTAACACTGAATTTAACGGTAAAAAAATCATTAATGGCTCCTTATCAGCAGGTATTAATTTTCAAGTAGGTGCAAACACAACAAGCGACAATCGAATACAAATACAGCTTGGCAACCTAAGTGTTACTTTATCTGCTGTTACAAAAGCTAGCATTGGCGCATCTGCTTCACCATCTCATGTTTTAAGCGCAATTAATCAAATTGATACAGCTATTACAAGTATTGATACGTCAAGAGCTGTCTTAGGCGCTCTTCAAAACAGGTTCACCACAACCATTTCAAACTTACATTCTTCTATAGAAAATCAATCTGCTGCTAAATCTCGAATTATGGACACAGATTTTGCTGCAGAAACAGCTAACCTAAGTCGTAGTCAGATTATGCAACAGGCTGGTACAGCTATGCTCGCACAAGCAAACCAAAAACCCCAAGCAGTCTTATCCTTACTCCAATAACCCAAGATGAATAAGCACACTTTTCAACAACAGCATTATTACTTATTTATTAAGGAACCTCTGGTTAAGTTTAAAAGTAACAATTCAATAGAATATAACTTATTGAATTAATTGAATATTATCTTTTATGAATTAACTTGTTCAGAGGTTTCTTAAGCAATAAAGCTATTTGTCATTAAAAGTAAAAAAGAGCACTCCATTATGCCAACAACAAACTTTTCTAATCATTCATCCAACACATTAAAAACTAATATTTTTAATGAACGATATTTATACTCTATCAATCGTGATAGCTTTAGCAAAGTGAGTGCCAGCGCAATTTTTGAAGCTGAATTTAAAACAAAAATTTTTGACGAAAATACGCTTTATATCATTTTAGGTACAGATTCTGGTTTGTTGCCTCAATATTTACAAAAACAAGGTATTCCAGCGGGTACACGATATTTATTTATTGAACTAAACGAAGTCCTTTCACAATTACATCAATATCATTTATTAGATAATTTAAATTCTGAAATAGTTTGTACCACACATAAAAACTGGGAAAATGAGGCTGAAAAATTAAAAATTGAACAGTATTCTTATATAAATTCTGTCACACTAAAAAATGCTATTTGCGCACAACAAAACAGTTCTGAAGAATATACAGAACTTAATTGGAATGTTAGTGAATCATTACAAACGATCCATTGGCAACATAGCGTAAAACTAGCAACAGAAAGCTTTGTCCATCGCCAATTAGAGAATATTGCTGATGCACAGTTACCGGCTAAGATACTCGAAAACGCTTATCAAGGACAAACTGTTATTATTTTAGCTGGAGGCCCTTCGCTTATTGAAATTCTACCTTGGGTCAAAGAAAACAGACAAAACCTAGTTATCTTTTCTGTATCACGCATATCCAAGCAGCTTTTAAAAGCCGACCTCACGCCAGACTTTATCTTTTCAGTAGACCCGCAAAAAGTAAGTTTTGACGTAAGCCATGAAATGCTTTCATTTAACAACCAGCCTATCCTCATCCATGCCAACCATATCTTTCCACAACTTTTAAATCAATGGCAGGGAATAAGCTTATATTTAGGACAACGAGTCCCATGGAAATCCACTCTAAATGTTGAAAACTTAAATAGTGCTGGTCCTACTGTTACAAATACAGCTCTCACAACAGCGTTCCACTTTGGTTTTAAACAAATTTTATTAGCGGGGGTTGATTTATGCTTTGCAAAAAATGGTATTACTCACGCAAAAGGTAGCGCAGAACAAATTGCAGGCCCTAAATACAATACAACATCATTGCAAGTTGAAACTTATAATGGTGAATATAGAGAAACAGGTGAAGATTACTATTTTGCTCTAGAAGCATTAGGTCAACAAGCAAAACACATCACTAATAATAATGACAAAACAATAATCAATCTTGCTCCTACTGCTGCTAAAACTAGTGCCATCACTCACCTTCCCGCTGGAAGCATAAAACTTGTTTCTTTATCTAAACCAGCTTTAGAAATTGCTAATTCAAAAATAGACTCGACTACAAATATTGACAAAGCCAACTATTTACAAAAAGTCATTACCTCTTTAGAAAAAGCTAATCATCATATAAATAGAATAAAAACACTTTCCAAAAAAGCCAATCATATAAACGCATCTATGTACAACAATGATGGCATTATTGAAAATTATAAAGATAAAAAGCGACTTGATAAAATAGAAAAAATACTCAATACAAAACACCAGTTTTTTAGCAAGCTGGTAAAGAGTTTTGGCGTTCGCCAGTTTCTAAAAATAACGACACCACACGATGATGAAAAGAATTGGAGTGCTGAGCAGGCTCAAGAATTAGGTAAAATATACTACGATGCATATGAAAGTGGCTCAAAGAAACTTTCTAGTATCCTTAACCAAGCCATTTCTAGCACTAAAGCTAGACAAGAAGAATTAAAAGACGCACCTAATTTCCAGTTATTATTCAATACATGGGAAACACAACACAGTTATAAACGTGCTGAAATTTGGAAAAACAATCACCCTGATATATTAATTTCAGAAGAGATAAATCAAGAATTTATCAAATTCTCTAATAAGTTCATTCATTATGTCCTTAAGGCCAAGGCCGATTTAAAGACTATTTTAGACGAAGATAGGTCAAATATTCATTTTTTCAAACATAAAGCCAAACTTTTATTTAATAGCAAACGGCTAGTTGAACTTAAAGATTTAAAAGAAAAATTTCTAACAGATACTCTAAATAAAGAAAAAGACGATTATTTGTATTTAATTTCAGCTTATATTGCTGAACTTGAGCGCGCGACAGAGTCAGCTCTAAATTTTTATAATAAAATTATTGACACGGAAAGTACCATTTTACTGGAAGAAGCCCTTACTCGAATCACTAGCATAAGTATTGAACAGCTAGATCATCAAAATGCTTTCTTAGCATTAGAATGCTTAACTCAAATATCACCTGTTTATTTACCTTATTATGCAGAATCAGCAAGACTACTAGGCAATGTATTGTTAGCTATTGATAGCTATATTACCTATATCAATTTCTTCCCTGAAGATACCATCGTGCAGTTGAAACTAGCATCACTATACATTTCCAATAAAATGTATGAAGCAGCTGAATTAATGCTTGATCATATACTTATTAGTTCACCAAACTTAGACGCTGTACATACATTAAAAAACTTAATAAAAAATCAAAAAGAAAACACGGGCACAACACAAAGGGTATAGCTATAATTCTTGATAGACCTTAACAGCCTTTTTACCCTGCTTAAGTGATTTAAGTTGTTTTTTCATCATTTGTTTCTGAGCTTTTATTAATTCTTGGAACTCAATATCTTCTAACTGTATTTTGTAAATCATTTCTTTCATAAAAGAGCTATCAGATATAAAAGCAAATTCTAAAAAAAAATCTTCTAAAAATTTTTGCCGTCGTTCTAGTTGGTTATTTAAAACATCCCACTCACCATCAGAAATATTTTTTCGCATTTCTTCAGAATAAGTAGAAATAACTTGCTTCATTTCACTTTCTTTGTCACAAATCATCTTCATTGTAGCATCTCAGGAATTGCATCCCATGCACTTTGTACTTCCCGCATTAACCCACTCACTTCATCTAAAATTTCCACATCATTTTCAACTGTTGCCTGAAATAATCGTTGAATAATATAGCCATATAAATTATTTAAATTCTCTGCTATTTCCCCCCCCTGCTCTAAATTCAAACCATCTATCAATCCGCCAACAATACCCATTGCTTTAGAAATTTGAACACTTTTTTCCTGGTAGTCATTACGGAGCACTGCTCCTTTAGCAGTATTAACTCGCATTAAAAAACCATTCATTAACATTTGAATTAATTGGTGAGGTGAAGCTTCTTCTGCAACAGATTCATTATGAACTGCGGCATACTGATTTGCATTTCTTCTAACCATTTGAGGGCTCATTTATTTTTCCTTTTTAATTATTGCTAAAGATTTGCTAATTGACCGGCTAAATAAGCACCAGTAGATTGAAACTGTCCTACAGCAACATCCATCGCAATAAATTGTTTCATTAACACTCGCTCCATATCATCCAACCTTAATTGAACGCTATCCCGCTCATCAGAATATTCTCTTAATTGATCTTTTAAAGATGTCGTTTGTAAATCAAACGTACCGCCTGATTGTAAATATTGATCTAGCCGTGTGTCTAGCCGTGCAGCCACGCCTTGTTCCGATGAAAAAACATCGCTCACTGCATTTCTATTGTTACTCAGTGAATCTGAAAAATCCGAATTATTAAGAGACATAACACCATGCCGATCTATCGTTATCCCTATCATTGCTAAAGAGTTAAAATCACCAGTCGCACTACTAACAGAATCACTCACTGCTTGCCGCATTTGTGACTGAACACTACGTAAAGTTGAATTACCCACTAATGCTCCAGCCTCACCACCTTCTGCATCATATTTCCCCAGATCTTTAACAACGGTCATTAAGCCGTTATATGCAGAAACAAACGCATCCGTGACTTCTTTAATGTTCTCTTCATCCAAACTAACATTCAAATCAAACGCCTTTCCAACTTCAGCTGTTTTTAAATCAAGAGTAACGCCTTGTATAACATCAGTAATCGAATTACTACTCCGCGTAGCTTGCTGTCCATCAACCAAAATAATCGCATCTTTTGCTTCATTTTGCTGAGTCATCCCTCCACTACCACCAGCAGTATAGGTTAAATCTGACAGTCCAGCACTACCAGAAGCACTTACTGCTATGTTATTGGCTGTTCCTGTTTCTTCTGAAGTTAACACTAGTTTAGAAACAGTTCCTCCCGCTCCATCATCAACATTGATAATACTCGCATTAACACTTGAGTTTTCACTTGCCGTGTTGATAGCATCTCGAACACCCTCTAGCGTATTATTAGTGCCATCCAAAGTAATTGAAAAATTATTACTGCCGACTGAAAACGTCAGTTCTCCTGTTCCCACCACGGCATCATAACCAGAATACCCTTTCGACGTTAATTTATGAGCTTCAGCTAATTGCTGAATTTCCATGGAATAGACACCTGCTGCCGCACCAAGTCCAGTGCTTGCAACCATAGCAGCGTCTTTATCCTCATCCGTAAGATTTGTTTTGTGTTGGCTAAAGGCCCCTCCCTCTTTCAGCTTCCCTGTTGCTGTACGAAAATCAGATAAAGCACTTTTCAAGCGCCCTAATGCGCTAACTTTTGAGTTAGCCTGATCTTCTTTTCTATCAATAGCATTAAATGCGGGCTGTCCTTCAGCTTGAATTAACTGACTCACAATACCATTGATATCCATTCCACTACCAATACCTAATGATGATGTAATTGCCATCTCGCTCTCCTATATCAACCACGCACTAATGAGCCATTATGGCTCGATTTACAGTTACTTTTTAAGCACTATCCTCTACTATCCCGCCTGGATCACCATCTGCTTCGATTAACCTTTTAGCAAGTTCTAATGCTTCTTCCGAAGGGAGTTGCCTTATAACTTCCCCTGATTCTTTATCCACAATACTCATCACAACCTGTTTCGTCGTATCGTCAACTTTGAATTGTAAATTTCTTTGTACATTATTAAGTATCATATTGCCTTCTTTAGCTAATTTTTTAGCTTCATCCAAAGAAGTCACTTTAGTATCAGAAATGTCATCCTCAACTTTTTTCTGATCTTGTTTCTCAACTACAGCCTGCTCGAGTTTATCTTTTTTCAATGGTTGAGCATTACTAACCAAAGAAGTAAATGACACCGATCCTATCTTTGAAATATCATTATTCATATCCCACCTCAACGCTATTAAAATAAAGAAGCTCTCAATAATAAGAGAGCTTCAATCATTTTTTTGCACGTTACCTTAATAACCCAAGAACAGACTGCCCCCCCTGATTAGCTTGTCCCAACATTGCCGTCCCTGCTTGTTGAAGAATCTGATTTCGACTTAGCGCAGCTGTTTCTTGTGCAAAGTCAGTGTCCATAATTCTTGATTTAGCAGCCGCCTGATTTTCTATTGAAGACTGAAGGTTAGAAATCGTAGTCGTAAATCGATTTTGAATCGCACCTAGCGTTGCTCTGGCAGTATCAATACCTTCAATAGCCGCATCAATTTTATCAATGGCACTTAGAATAATTCCTGCAGATGCTCCTGACCCAATAGAAGCTACAGTAACAGCACTCAAGGTAGTTGCTAAATTTTCTATACTTACCGCTATTTGGTTATGAGCTGATGTATTTGCACCTATTTGAAAATTAACTCCACCAGATAAGTCTCCATTCAAGATTTTTTTACCATTAAACTCTGAATTAACAACTATTCGTGACAATTCTTCATTTAATTGTTTAAATTCGGTTTGTAATTTATCTCTATCAGAATCCGAAACAGCCCCAGTATTTGCTGCCTGCACACCCAAGTCACGCATTCTTTGCAAAGTATTTGTCAACTCACCCATGCCTGACTCAGCGGTTTGTGCTAAAGAAATACCATCATTTGCATTTCTAACAGCAACGCCCATCCCTCTAATTTGTGAGTTCATTCGGTTCGCAATTGCAAGCCCCGCAGCATCATCTTTTGCAGAATTAACCCGAAGACCTGATGATAAACGTTCCATTGAAGTTGATAGAGCGCTTGATGATTTCATCAACTGACGTTGACTATTAATTGAAGCTACATTTGTATTGATTACCATTGCCATGATGTGTTCTCCTAAAAGAAAAATAATTGTAAATTTGTTGATTCACTGAAGTTATCGACGATTACTTTTACTTCTTTAATTTTCTTAACTCACAATAATCAGAAATTTGAATTACTCCTCAAAAAGCCTTAAACCCTTTAACTTCTCATTAATAGCTTGTAATCAATGATCCTCAATATTTATAAAACCAAACTATCTATATTTACACACCCTATCTTTTTGAAAACCTGATTTCTAAAGGCATTTAACCGGTTGTATTAATTATAAAAAAAACACCATATAACTGGTTAAAAAATAAAAATAGACTAAGCTATATTCTATAAATTAACTATAGTTTATTATTGTAAAATGCACTTTAATTCTTCTTTCTCTATTAATAAGCATGAAATTGGAAATAACCAACCAACCTATATTGTTGCAGAAATGTCTGCTAATCACGGAAATAGCTTAAGTAAAGCTATAGAACTTGTTCATGCAGCTAAAGAAGCTGGTGCAGATGCGATAAAATTACAAACCTACACTGCAGATACACTGACTCTCAACTGTAAAAGCCAACTATTCTTTATTAATGAAGGTCCTTGGCAAGGACAGTATTTACATGATCTCTACCAAGATGCATCAACCCCATGGGAATGGCATTCAGTATTAAAAGAAGAAGCTGAGAAAATAGGGATTATTCTCTTTTCTTCCCCTTTTGATTCCAGCTCAATTGATTTTTTAGAGTCGTTAGATGTACCGGCCTATAAAATAGCATCACCTGAATTAATTGATCTTCCTTTAATTAAGCAAGTCGCCCTCACTGGAAAGCCTTTAATTTTATCCACTGGTAATGCAACCCTGGCACAAATTAATGCAGCGCTCCAAACAGCTCATTCAGCTGGTGCAACAAATGTATGCCTCCTAAAATGTACCAGTAGCTATCCAGCACTTCCTAGTGACATTAATTTAAAAACTATTGAGCATCTACAGAAGAGTTTTTCTTGTCCAACTGGTTTATCTGATCATACGTTAGGTATAGGAGTTCCTATCGCAGCAGTTGCTTTAGGTGCTTGTATGATTGAAAAGCATTTCTTACTTTCTAAAGAAGATAAATCAGCAGATAGCTTCTTTTCATTAACGTTTGATGAATTAAAATCTATGGTAGAAGCTATTCGTATGGCTGAGAAAGCCATTGGGTCTGTTAACTATCCGTTACAAAAAAAACCATCCCAACGTGCATTATTTGCTTGTAAAGATATTCTTAAAGGCTCTATTTTTACCACAGAAAACACTAAAAGCTTAAGACCTGGTGGTGGAATTGAACCCAAACATTTAGAAAAAGTGATAGGAGCAACAGCAAAGCAATTTATAGAATTTGGAACGCCTTTACAATGGGATATGATTGGATAAAGTTATTCAAAAACCAAATTGTTTTTTTTAATCCTTAATAAACAAATTTATGGGTATCACCATAAATAATCTGCGTTATTTATTAGGGGGTTTTTATTTTTACTGCATAATAAATGTGTGAATTATTTTTATAATCTTATATGATTTAAATAGACAACAATTGTAGTATCATAGGTATTAGGCACTCTCTCATAATCTAAAAATAAAGCTGCATCTGCTATATTCCAAGAAATATGCCCAAGTAAAATCATAATCATTAAATCATATGGAGCACTTACTTTTAAATAAGGCTGGATATAGGTGTCTTTATTACATTGTTGAACAATATCACTTTTAAAATCAATGCAATAACATAAATCAGAATTAAGAATATTTAGATATATTCTATACTCAGGGAAATACTTGTTTTTTCTTTGAATATTCCACATTCTTAACCGAGCATATTTAACTAAATTATCTAAGGAGATATTATTGTTAAATTTGATTTTTTGGTAGTCGTACGTTACCAATTCAAGACTCTTTATAGTGTCTCTTTTTTCTTGCTCTGTATACTGCTTATAATCATCACTTGGCGTTTTCTTTTCACTTTCAAAATCATAACGCTGTCCTGAGTTCAACAAAACAACGGTATCACTCATTTTTTCTTTTTGTAGCCTAGGTAGAACAATATGAGGCCCCGTTCCATGGGCGATAAATTCATTTAAATAAGCTCTTGAACCACCGACTATAAATTGATCAGCAAACGGCATCACTTTTTTGGGTTGTAGTGCTATGGTTGTGTCAATAAAAATTTGCACTCGCATATTAATTATTCGATGCTGCTCTGCCCTTTTAGTCTCATCATCTAAATTAGTAAAACAAGAAGGATAACCTGACCCTCCACTATACGGAAGAAAAGCCAAGTCTAGATTAGGATAGTTTTTATTTAAATATTCTATTGAATCTGCGTGAGGCGTACAGTCATTTGCATTAAATATTTTATATCCATCCCAATTTAGAATCAGTGATGAATCAATGATATGTGCTATTGCATTTGCTGGGTCAGCTTCTAGCATATCCACAACCAAACCCGGACTAATTTCAGTAGGCGTTTTTGGAGAAATCAAATGAACCTTAGCAAAATTCAATTTATTTTTTTCAAGAAACCTCGCAACAAAATTTGGCCGCCTATCCATAATAATTATTTCAGCATCACTATTAAGCTCCTTTAGTGTTCCATAAGAACAATGGTCTTCATGAATATGCGATATATAAATATAATCTAAATGACCAATATCAGTAATAGACATTTTTAATGGTGGGTAATGAAACCATGAGCCATGAAAAATACCGTTATCCATCCAGGGATCAAACATCATTCGCTTATTATTATGTTCAATAATTGCAGTTGCACCACCTATATTAAGCACCTTCATCTTACGTCCCCACTCTATTCTGCAATGGCAATAACCAGAACTTGTCTACCTAGATTAACTGATGCAAGTGCCTGATAAAAATCGTTTAGTGCATTTTCAAAGCCTTGCTCTCTTAAGTGACGCTCAAACGCCATACGTTTTTCATGACACTGCCGACCAATATCTCTATCATCGACATAATTTTCATCAAATAATAAGAACATCTCCATTGGAAATGAACCTTCCGCATGTAAAACATTAAAACCGCAATAACTTAACAACTTACAAAGAGAATCTTTATTAAAATAATTGAGGTGAGCAGGAGGAGCCACCCACCATTCTTTTAAGTCATGAACTTTTTGGCCACATTGCTGGAAAGCATTAAATTCATTAGGTACTTCAATAATAACCAAACCTTTTGGACTAATAATTTTTTGTCTAATTTCATTAATAACTGCTTCTGGATCAGATAAATGTTCTAAAACATTAAATAATGAAACAACATCAAATTTTTGGTCTTTAAATACCTCAACTGTTTCCATTCCAGCTTGTACAACATTTAATCCATTTTTTTTTGCATACTTTACGGCATCCATTGCTGGATCGAAGCCAAATGTATTGGCTCCTTTTTTTGTTAAAAAAGAAAGTGTTTCTCCAAAACCACAACCTATATCTAAAATATCCATACCTTTTATGTCTGTCTCATGATATTTTTTGATTAATGAAAAAATACGATTTCTATTCGCATCATAAAAACCTTTATCTTTAGTTTGTTCAAGTAAACCTGAGTTATTTAACTGCTTATATTTAGTTGAGTAAAATTCATCAGCATAAAAGCCTGATATTTCCTCTTCTGAAGGAGTCGGACTCACTTGCAAAAAACCAAAACGCTTATTTTTTTTCAATTGATACTTTGAATCAGACATTTTATTTTTCCTTATGACTTAATATGAATTTTCCATTTTTTACATATTCAGTAGCCTGAATAACACCCAAATTAGCGATTACATCTAAAATAGAAAGGTGGCTAATAAAACCACTTCCTCCTATTTGGGGATAAATATCAGGAGAATATTGTTGAAAAAAAAGCCTATTATCTGTATGACTATAATAATGGTCTGCCAATAGATATTCTTTTGATCCTATAGGCGAGAAGTAATTATTAATTCCAAAATAATCACATATATCAATCACTCGTTGGGTACGTTTTCCTGCAACATTTAATTCACTAGCAAGGTAAATTTTCACGTTTAAATCCAATAATTCCACTACATTATTAATAATAGAAATATTCAAATCTGACAGAGATCCACCTTCTTTTTCAATAATATCAAGCACTGAAGATATTTCATTCTTAAATTTAGCTTTTGAATAGTTTTGTGTAATTGATTGAATATGCTTTTTTCTCCACCCTATAGAGTCATCAGAATGAACTTCATTAATTTTACGAAATAAACCGCTTCGTTTAATAGGAATACTAAGAAGTAACGATTGCCCTTGAGATAATATTTTATTTCTATGGTGCCAGGTTGAACGCTCAAATTGAGCATCATCTAATAGAACAAAGACATCAACATTAGCTATTAAATTAAAAAAACCAGACCAAGGGATATATGTAGGCTGCATAATTGCACAACTCAACACTATTTTTCTCCTTCAAAATCACGTTTCAACAGAGACCAACGCACCTGATCTATAAATTGCCCATCACGCAACAATGCATCTCGTTCTGTTCCCTCATTTTGAAACCCAACTGATTGATAAAAAGCAACTGATACCGAATTATTTTTCAAAGTATGCAACCAAATTCTATTTAAACTAGTATTATTAAAAGTAAATTCAACCAACATCTCTAATGCAGCTCTTCCATGCCCCTCGCTTCTATTCTGTTTATTTCCAATATACATTTGTAAATAAGCAGCCTTATGTCTTGATTGTATATGCAGCAAAATATTACCTATATGGTCTTTTTTTGATAAAATGGCCCATATAAAAACATTCGAATTTTCCTTAACCCACTGCCTATGCTTCTCCAAGTTTGTTTTATAACTCAACCCAAATAACTTTTGTAATTCAGGATCATTTAGCCATTGCACTGTTTTTTGATCGTAACATTTCTTATACACAACCAGCTGTGTGCTACCTTGATTTATGTGGGGAAATTTCACCATTAAATCTTTGAACATAAATATTCCCCAATTCTACTAGTCCCTAACCCATCAACTGCTTTTAGTGAATTAAGACTTAGCTGATGTAAATAGAGTTGTTTGCTTATAAATTGATTTAATCCATCTATTATTTTTTTTTCTGAAAGTTTTTGCGCACTCCCAAGATAAGTACAAAATCCTTTATTAGCCATAGCTTCCAATATTTTTTCCTGATTGGGGTGAGTACTAACATATATTGAAGGGATCCCTAAAAATGCACGTTCCCATGTTGTTACACCAGGCGCACCGAAAGCAATATTACAACCCAGCAAAGAATCAACCATTGTTATTGGTGCAATTGTTAAAGTGGTTTTTTTCGCATTTTTTATTGTTAATTCGTTAAGCTCTTTCTGATCAGTATAATTGGGCCCAACAACAATATTTAAATTCACATCCTCAAAATATTTCAAAAAAATCAGGGTATATTTTGTAGTTAGTTGGCTTGTATCCTGGCTACCCATAAAAATATGTATTTTTTTTTGAGTAAAATCTCTTTTTGGCTCTTGAGGCTTAAATTTAAGCAATTGATAATCAAGAAAAACATAATCAGTCCCATGAAAGTGTTTACAACTAACAGGTACTTTGTTTTGATATCTATCCGAGTTACTATTTATTCCCGAGTCGACAAGCACATCACAAAGATGCTCTCTATTAGCTAAGTCATCTAAGACTAAAATTTTTGTCTCAGGATAATAATTTTTATAGGTATTTTCCCAAAAACTATCAATTGAATAATGATCAATAACTAACCAGTCTGGTTTTATCTTCATCAGTCCAATTTTATCTACAATATTCTTAACATCAGCTTTGCTATTTTCTTGAGTATATAGGTCTTTATCAGGAAGAATGTAGATGGGTATTTCTAAGAGTTTTAATTTATCAATTATAAATTCAGGCAATGATTGAGATATAAAATAAACACTTACTCCCCTATCTTTTAGAAATACAGCTAAATAAATACATCTCATTAGATGCCCAAAACCTAGTTTAGAGTTAGCATCCGCTCTAAAAAAAATGATATTACTGTCTGAAAAATTGGTTCGTTTCATAACAATATGTTTAAGATTTTATTGCCAAGACACTATAAGTTGATTTTTCACTTATTATTAACGTTTGCATCAATAGGTCAATACTTTTAGTGCATTTTCTTATCATGATAGCTAAGGAACCTCTGATTAAGTTGATTAGAATTTAGCGAAGAAAAAATGGTCGCTATTTTTCACGAAGTGAGACGTAAGAGTCATTCTATTGCATCTATCTTCGTGGAAAATATCGGCCGTTTTAGTAAGCTAAAAATAATTGGACTTGATCAGAGGCTCCTTAAGAAAACCAGGTGCATTATTACTCATCACCATGCATAACCTTATACATTAATTCAGCTCTCAACCAGTCTTCTTCAGTATCAATATCTTGTACTCGATATTGTGGCAACAAGTAGGGTATAGAAAACTCTGAAAAAGTCATTTTTTCAGCTAAAAAAGCACTCGCTTTTCCCCAACAAAACTGGCCTGCATCATGGTAAGCCTCTTCTAAATCCTGTGACCGGGTATTAAAATAATCCAAGTTAAACATTTCCACACGTCCCTTATGTGTCAACTTGAACGCTCTTTGAATTGGAAATGAAAACTGAGTCGCAGCAAAACAATACTCAGCATCTGTCTGTTGCAATTGACTCAATGCTTCCTGAATAAACTTGGCTTCTATAAAGGGTGCTGTTGCATAGATACAGCAAACATATTCCAATTCCATTCCATTTTGATGAAACCAATCAATTGTATGTCTAATAACAGGAAGAGTGGTAGCCTGATCATTGGCTAACTCATCTGGACGAAGGAAAGGAATCTCAGCTCCCATTTCTTCTGCTACCCTAGCTATTTCCTCATCATCTGTTGAAACAATAACCTTGTCAAAACAATTGCTTTTGAAGGCCGCATCGATTGAGTAACCAATAATAGGTTTATTATTAAAAAGCTTGGTATTTTTTTGAGGAATACGTTTACTACCTCCCCTTGCAGGAATAACACACAGTTTCATAACTAAATTTATTATCTGTTTTATCAAAAAACTAAGGCTATAAACTTTATTAGGGCAAACCTTAATTTGAACATATCTTTTTTAAACAAGTCACTACATGCATCATGTCAGCTTCAGCCAGATCAAAAAATAAAGGTAACGAAATAGCATGTTTATAATAATTTTCTGCGATTGGAAAATCCCCTTGCCTAAACCCCATTTTATGATAATAAGGTTGTAGATGTACGGGAATATAATGAACATTCACCCCAATATTTTGTTTTCTCAATTTAGAAAAAATAGCCTTCTGAGTAACTCCATCAGGTAGCTTTAAGCGAATAACAAATAAATGCCAGGCCGATGTAGCTTCAACAATTTGTTGTTGAGTAGCAATCGAACTATCAGCTAATAAATCATTATATTGTTTAGCCAGCTGAGTTCTTCGTTCAATAAACTCTGGCAATCGTTTTAACTGACTTAACCCTAGTGCCGCTTGCAATTCCGTCATTCGATAATTAAAGCCTAAATCAACCTGCTGATAATACCAATCGCCCTCAGATTCGTGAGTCATTTTTTTAGCATCCCTTGTAATTCCATGACGCCGTAATGAACTCATTTTTTCAGCTAATAACAGCTGATTAGTAACAGCCATTCCTCCTTCACCTGTAGTGATTATTTTTACTGGATGAAAACTAAAAACAGCTATATCTGAATATTGGCAACTACCAATAGGTTGTTCTGCATAAGTTCCACCAATAGCATGACAAGCATCTTCTATGATAAAAAAACCATAGCGTTGTGCTAAGCATGCCATGGCTTTCATATCGCAAGATTGGCCTGCGAAATGAACAGGTATGATAACTTTTGGTAGTACTCCTTTTTTTTCTGCTTCTTGTAATTTCTGCTCTAAAGCAGAAATACTCATATTAAAGGTATACGGGTCGATGTCTACAAAATCAATTTTTGCACCACAATACAGCCCACAATTGGCGGAAGCGACAAATGTAATTGGGGATGTCCACAACCAATCTCCCTGACCTAGTCCAAGAGCGAGGCAGGCAATGTGTAAAGCTGATGTTCCATTTGTAACTGCAACAGCATAATTTGATTTAACATAATCTGAAACGGCTTTTTCAAACCGAGGAAGAACTGGCCCTTGTGTTAAATAATCAGAGCGTAATATATCAACTACTGATTGAATATCCTTTTCTGAAATATTTTGTCGCCCATAAGGAATCATATCTTTATTTATTCACTTTATTGCTTCAACTCTCTTCGACACTTAGGAAATGAGGATTTGTTACTGAAAGGTATTCAAAACTATACTTCATTAGTTCCATGTATATTGGTTTTAATACACTCCATAGGTTATGGCACTTGTTTTAAAGCTACCGCATGTACGACGAAATAACACCTTACATGACCATTTTAAGTCGTTCTATACTTCTAATATTATCACTAAAATAACACATACAAGGTAGGTTAAAATCTTGCTGCATTTCAAATTATTTTAGAGTAAACGATGACTCAATCAGGTTTAAATTGTTCTATAATCGTCTTAATAAATAACTGTCCAAACGACCCTGTACCCCCTGTAATCAATATATTTTCCCCACTGAACACTCTATACCTTCTATATTTTCAATTACCCGTATAAAATTCATTACTTTATATTTTTTAAAACCCATCTATTTCCTTTTTAAATATAGTCGGTTTTTTCTTAATAGCAACGCATAAAATAATTTTGTTTTACAATATGTTATAGAAGAATATTTATTAATATAAAATACATTAAAGCTCCACCTATTTATCGGCAATTTTTTTCCTTTTCTTAATTGAAAAATCTATTAGCAAGCTAGTTTTCCTTAGTTAAATAACTCTACCTCTCCCTCCCTATTTCTTAAATCTCTATATCAATGTATAAATTTTAACAATGGCATTAAATCTGCTTTGAATTTATTCATTATACTTTTTCATTAATGGCCGATAACCTACTGACTATCAGTAGAGTTGAAAAAAACTCAGTCATTACTCTAGTTTTTAAACGGTACTTTATTATGAGAATATCAACGTCTTGGACTCAGCATGTCAGTCTTACGTCAATGCTAGATCAACAATCTCAATTATCTAAAACTCAAAAACAATTATCTTCAGGCTTAAAGAACACATTGCCTTCTGATGATCCAATTGCTGCATCCAAGGCATTGGCTTTTAAAAGTATAATTGAACAGACGAATCAATATCAACGAAATATAGAGACTGCTCGTGAAAGAAATAGGCTTGAAGAGTCGGCTCTGGAAAGTGCTCAGGATGTCATTTTTAGAGCAAAGGATTTATCTATTCAGGCTGCTAACGGTACAATGACCGATAATGATAGAATTGCCATTAAAGCTGAAGTTGACCAGCTATTAGGTCATATGGTGAGCGTCGCTAATACTCAAAATGCAAATGGTGAATACATTTTTTCTGGTTATTTATCAAAAACAAAACCTTTTGATTTAGATGTTGCAGGTGCTTATGAATATTTAGGAACTGAAGATCAGCGCACAATACAAATCAGTGAAGAACGCCGTGTTGCTGATGGAGGCACAGGCTTTGATATATTTGAAAATATAAATTCAGCAGCAGGAGGTCAACGAAGTATTTTTAATACCTTAGAGTCTTTATCCACTGCTCTGGCTAATAACGAACCCGATATTAATGAAGAAATGAGTGATTTGGAGAGTACATTAGAATCACTTAATCGAGCAAGGTCCGCGGTTGGCTCAAGACTGAGAACACTGGATGACCAGGAAGCTCAACATGAAAAGTTTTTATTAGACTTCAAAACCACTTTATCTGAAATAGAAGATCTAGATTATGCCGAAGCAATTAGCCGGTTTAATCAGCAAGATATGGCGCTTCAAGCAGCTCAACAATCTTTTTCTAAGATTCAAAAACTAACACTTTTTAACTATTTATAAACTACTTTCAGTTATCTTAGCCATATTGAGCGACTAATAATTGAGTATCTACTAACGCTTGCTGAACTAATATTTCAGGCACGTCAACATTTTGACTTAATGATATAACTTTAACGATGGCTGATACTTGCTCCGCCGTCATCAATTGTTTCGGCGACACATCACTGTAGAGCCATACTGCTGCTTTTTCCAATGTCGGCACTTGTTTTTGTCCACTCACGACTGTTGCGATCGTTAACATACTCGAAACTAATATTTCCATTACACCGGCATAACACTGTTGGTTAACCAACATTTCAGCAGAAAGTAATTTTTGCTGAGCCAGTTTAATCAATGAATTGATTGATTCTTTTTCTTGACTCATTTCTTTTGCATCAGCAACAGGAGATGCTGCACCCAAGCGCTGCAAACTCAGTAGTGTATTATTTGCTATCACCACTACGGGTAGTTCGACCTCAGATAAACCTTGAGCTAAAACTTCATCGCCCTGTTCTATCTGGTTTACAATGACTAATAGCCCACCACCTGATGCTAATATTCGTTCGATACGATGGTTAAATGTTGTTTGAATTTTACTTATTAACGCCCTAGTTTGAGTATTGTCTTCTTCTGGTTCAATTAAAAGTGCATCGGTTTTTTTATCATCTTGCATTGTTACTAGAGGTTCTTCAGACTTTACTAACTCAAGCTTTTCCTGCTCTGTTCCTGTTAAGTCATCAATAATACTCTGCAACATTTTTTTAGAAACTCCGACTACATCTTCTGTGGCATCAGGGCTAATCACATTATCAAACAAATCACGCTTACTTTTTACCAAGCTAGCAACCTGTTGCTCATAAGAGTCTTCTGCTAATAACAAAAAAATTTGTACATTTTGTTTTTGCCCTAAACGATGAATACGAGCTATTCGCTGATCTAATACCGCTGGATTCCAGGGCATATCCAGATTAATTAAGGCAGAACCCGCTTGCAGATTTAAACCAACACCCCCTGCATCTGTTGATATAAAAACTTGAATAGAATCATCGTTCTGAAACTTATCCATCATGTCGCCACGTTTATGTGTAGGTATACCTCCATAGAGTCGCACGCAACCTAAGCCTAATGATCTAACTAAAGATTCGACCATTTCTGTCATCATCGCCCATTGAGAAAAAACAACAACTTTACGATTACTTTCCAAACATAACTCTTCTAATAACCGGGATAATTCATCAAGCTTGGGAGAACCTTCTGTTACTTTATCAACTAACCCAGCAGCGTTACAAGCCATACGTGCTTGTTGTAATGATGCCATCATTGTATTTGATTCTCCAGGGGTTAACGGTCTACGCTTGGCTATTTGTGCCAGTTTACCAGCATTAGACATCGCAGAACCATGCAAGTCTTGCTGTATGGGAGTCATTGGAATATCCAGCCTAACCTCTGTTCTTTCAGGTAATTGATCACTCACTAGACTACGGTTTCGTCTTAACATAACAGGACTAATCCGTTGACGTAATTCTGACAAATTACGATAGCCTATTACTTTGCCGCGCTCATCAGTGACATGAAAATCCAGCAAACACCGCCATAATGGCCCTAACACTCTGACATCAACCACTTGCAGTAAACTGTATAAATCTTCTATCCGGTTTTCTAGTGGGGTACCGGTTAAAACAAAAACATATCGTGATGAAATTAATTTAACGGTGGAGGCAATTTTTGTCCGCCAATTTTTAATTCGTTGTGCTTCATCCAGAATGACCAAATCTGGTTTTAAAGTTTCGCTAATAACCGTTAAGTCTCGTAGAACCAACTCATAATTAACAATATAAAACAAAGCATCAGCACGATATTGCACCTGCCTGCTTTCCACTGCACCTTGTATTACTTGTACTTGTTGAGAGGTAAACTTTTCGATTTCTCTCCCCCACTGATGCTTTAAAGAAGCCGGACAGACAACTAATACTTTTTTAACACCGGCATTATCAGCTAACCATGTGGCAGCCGTTATAGCTTGAATGGTCTTTCCCAGCCCCATATCATCTGCCAATAAAGCTCTACCGCGTGAAGCTAAAAATGCCACGCCTTCTGTTTGATAAGGAAATAATCTTGCTTTTATACCAGGCAATACTCCATTAGCCTGCATAATCTGTTTAGATATTTTTTGCGCTCTTAATTGATGTGCCGCATCCTCTGCAATTTGTCTAACAAATAACAGAACGTCATCACCAATAAATAAGTCGTCTCTAGCTCTAAATTTTTCTGAAAAATAATTAAAATCTTCAGGTAAGCGACCTTTAAATTGGTTGTCTGAATCAAAAAAGCCAGCTAATTCATCACTCAACCTAGCTTCCATTTGTTTTGAATTATGTAACCGAATAACAGGATCTGTTGCAGAATTCCATTCTAAATAAACAAAAGAAACAGGTGCATCCTGTAATACAAGTTGCTCGTATTCTGGCTGTTTTTTTGCATAATGCAACACCGCCTCTATATGTTTACATGTCCCTAAGTGGTTTGTCGCTAGGTCAGGACAAGTACAATAATTTTTCCGCTGATCTAAAGACCGGATATACACTTGGTATGAAGTTTTTCGGTAGGTTGCCGATATGATGGACTTAGCCTGCCAAACGCCAAAAGCCAGATTACCACTGATTAATTTAACACTAACCTCATTTCTACCTTTTTTGACTCGTTCTTTAATCGCCTCATCAACTGCTCCACCAAAGCTATCCTCTTCCTTATTAGCATTAAACTCAGCATAACTATATAAAGTGGCTATCGCATGTTTACAGACTTTGTCTTCTGATACACAATCACACTGACATTGTAATTTACTCTCACTATCTAAAGATAATTCCACCCAATAAGACTGGTCTCTTATCGAGCCTTCTACCTGCGCCGTTAATTGCTCTTCTTGTACATCCAAAGCAAAAACACGGTTTTCTGTAAAATACGCTAACCCTTGCCTTACGGTTTCAACTGAAGTCAAGGTGTTTAGCTGCTCTATATCGTAAAGGAAATGATCAGTTGTCATAATAAAATCTATTTTGTCAGCACTCGGCTAAGAACGAGGAACCCAAACTTTTGCTTTAGGTAATAATATTTTTAATTTCTCTTGAAATACATGTTTTGCATCTTCATCCCCATGAATTATTCTTATTTCTTGGGGCTTATCCTTTATTCCTTTCACAAAACTAATTAACGCATCTTGATCTGCATGTGCTGAATAACCTGATAATGAATATACTCCAGCATTAATGTGATACTTCTTTCGTTTTATTTCAACATATCCATGTTTATCAGCATATTTTACTATTGTTCTTCCTAGTGTACCTGATGCTTGATAACCAACAAACAAAATATCGGTTCGCTTATCTTCTATTAAAGCTATTAAGTAATTGACAATTCTACCACCCGTACACATTCCACTTGCAGCTAAAACAATACTGGGTCTAGCGGTTTTCTTTAAATATTCAACCGTTGTTAAATGCTCTTTATGGCTATTGATCGTTGTCAATTGCTCAAAGGATAACGGTTGCCTCCCCTCTTCTACTTTGACGGTCGCTTCAATATCCCAATAAGGTTTAAGTGATTTATAAACCTCTGTAAATCGACTTGCTAAGGGTGAGTCAACAATAATTTCCAGATCATCCCACAGTAAATCCTTAAACAACACATCATCCTTATTTTGATGAATAATTTCTTCTAATTCATACAGTAATTCTTGAGTTCTACCAATACTAAATGCAGGAATTAAAATAGTACCTTTATTCCGTAAGCAATGAATAATCAATTCTTTTAACTGTGTTTTTCTTTCTTTGCGCCCAACATGGTTTTTATCACCATAAGTACTTTCTATGACTAATACATCTGTTCTATCAGGTGATTTTGGTGAAGGTAACAAAGGTGTGTACGACCCCCCCAAATCACCAGAAAAAGTAATGAGCTGTTGATCAGACTTATTCGTTACATCACATACAATATAAGCAGAACCTAAAATATGGCCTGCGGGATTAAATTCTACTTTTAATTGACTTGTACTTCCTTTCGACAAATTAAGTTCTTGCCACTCTCCGTAAGGTACAGAAACAATTCTACTCTCCAAAAGTTTACGAAACTTTTCGACTACCTTTTTATCTCTGGAAAAACCAATTTTAACTGCATCTTCCAGTACTAAAGGTAATAAAAATGCTGTCGGCTCAGAGCAGTAGATAGATCCATCAAAACCAGCGGCTAATAAATAAGGAATTCTGCCAACATGGTCTATATGACAGTGAGTGACGAATAAAGCTTGTACATTTTCAATAGAAAATTCAATTTCTAAATGATCACTAGTAGAGCCTTTACCAGAGGTCTCAGCACCTTGAAATAACCCGCAATCAATTAGGACAGAATTATTAGCATCAATCTGTAATTCATGGCATGATCCAGTCACTCCATTGACCGCTCCATGATGCACTATTTCGGGATAAGTCATTTATTTTCCTTGATTATTTAATATTAAAGTTCAAAAAACATTAAGAAATAAGAGTTGAATAGAGTATCATTGATCCAAAAGAATAATGAATTTCTATAAACGTAAAAACACTTAAAATATTAGAAAAATACGATTAAAGAGAAATGATTATAGTTTTTATCCACTCCAATATCGGTCAGTTTAAATTAATACATCAACATATTGCCGATTTAAAAGGCTACCAGTCTCATTTGATTTGCTCAGAAAATGCTTATAATAAGCATAAGAATACCGTTAAAAATCTCGTTCCCTTTAAACCTCATGGTGGAAAATTACAGTCAGTAAATGGTTTTTTCTATCTAAAAAAGCTTGAACAAGTTAACAGGCGTTCTATCAGCATATTAAAAGCTATAAAAATTAATGCAGCAACAAGCTATAGATTTGATTGTAGCACACGGTACAGCAGGTGCTCCGCTAATGCTTTTTGATGAGTTGAATATACCCATTATTACCTATATTGAGTTCCCATCCTTTAAACAACATGGCTGGGATGAAAAGTACCCTCCACCTAAAGAAAAGCAACTTAGGGATAAAAACTTTGAAATGCTATCTTATTTTAATGCCCTAAAAAGTCAGTTGGTAATCACACCGAGTCTTTATGTAAAAGCCATGTTTCCTATAGAACTACAAAGTAAAGTAGTCGTACAAATGGAAGGATTTAATTTCGCTTCAAATAAGTGCAAAGAGTTACCCCCCCATTTTGAACGGCAAAAAGGTACAACTTATATTGGTTTTGCAGCAAGAGACCTTTCTTCTGCTAAAGGATTTGAGCAGTTTATAAAAATCACTCAAAGAATAACAGCTTTACGTGATAATGTTCAGTTTGTTGTCATCGGCTCGACCCAGTTGCTATACAGTTACGAACAACATTTTTTGCTCGACAAATATGGGCAAGATACAAAAATCAGCTTTGCTGACTATATATTAGGAACAACAGGTATAAATAGAAAAAATTATATTTTTACGGGAATGTTAGATTACGCTACTTATGGTTCAACTATAAAAATGGTGGACTTGTTTCTTTATCCAGTTCAATTTAGCAGTGCTAGCTGGGGGTTGATAGAACTTATGGGAAGAGGAAAAATTGTAGTTGTTATGTCCCCGAAATAATTAATGATGGTAAAAATGGATTTATTCTAGAATATGATAATATCTCGGCTTGGGTTGATAAAAGTATAGAGATTATAGATAATCTTATCAAGTTACAGCTTTATCGCTCAAAATGCGAGAAAAAAAATTGAGGTTAATTACAGTATCAGTTCTGTTTCACAAGCTTATTTACACATTTTTGACCAAATAATAACTAACTTTTATGACAAAATTTAATTGATTTTTCTTAAGGGCACAAATACAAGCTTTCGTATATTATTAAATCATCCTAGACAAACAGAGCTACACTAGAAGTCGAGTACAACTGGTTTATCTAGGATCATAGAGCCTTAAAAAGAAATACGATAGGCTACCTTACTGGTTTGATCTAATTATCCATCTTTCAAGAAAACCAAGATCTTTATACCCTAGCTCAGGGCTCAAAATATATAAGTTACCTTCTTTACCGGCTAGATAAGTTTGAGTTTCAGAATAATAACGCCCATAAAAACCATCAGATAGCTTTTTAGATATTTCTTTTCTAGGAAAAAAAGAGGTATACTCACTTTCTTCCTCAGCCCAGTCAAAAAAATTATTTACAATAGATGGAGTATTTAAAAGAGCATTCCAAATATATTCATTATTTAAGGGAGATTTTTGCTCATTCTCTCCCCAATTAGAAGGGTCTCTAATTGTTGCCGATCTTAGTCGAGCAACCTTATCATCAATTGCATCTAGCTCAACAAAAAACTCTTTCATAATGTCCAAACCATCCAGTTTAGTAACAGGAATAATTTTTGATGTTTCACAGAGATAAGTATTTTCTTCTAATGAATTTAAAAATCCATTGAGATTAACTACTGAAGGGTATTTTAGACTGATTCTTCTCCAAAATATACCCGCATCATATCCGCGTTTGGGTGGCAAATTGAATAAAGTATTTTTTTGATTCACCGTGAGTAGCGGTGAAGGTACGCTTGGTAATGACTCACTTTCTCTAAAAGCAGTTTCAGCCCAACGAGCAGTTCCTTCCAGAAACCAGCCATTTTTTAAAAATGTGTATCCATACTGAAATAAATGAAATAGTTCGTGGGCTGGAGTTGGGTTTTTTGCAGAAGGTAAGTCTTTACTCAGTCTTATTCTGAGCGATTTATTAAATGCAGGGAGAGCATCACCAGCTGTTCCCCTATTCGGCCTAGTATCCCCACATAAACATCTAAGTACCCAAGTAAAATTAATTTAACTTTTTACTTGTCTTTTTTACCATTATTAGACGCCGAATAACTAGTTACGTAGCTTGCTATGCGCCTATTTATTCGGCGTCTAAAATGAAAAAAATCCTGCGTAAAATTGTTAAATTAATTTTACTTGGGTACTTATCATTCCGTTCACGTTACTGTTGTAACGATGACTATCATATAGGGTGTCTTAATTTAAAAACATTTACATACAACTTTTCAGCAACCACCAACTGACGTCCGATATTTTCGATCATATCTGGCACATTGTTGTTGTTACAGTCAGCACTCGCCGTACTTTCATTTAAAGAATGCGAACGAGCATGATCATTTCTCAAGTTTTTTTCTTGAAGTGCAAAATATATTTTAAAACGCCCTTTAACATAGGACTCATAATTAACTTCTTCTATATATGTTTTAGCTAAACTTTTTATCGGAAAGCTACTTAGAAAAAATAGAATTAGAAATGTTATATGTTTTAACTTTTGCATTCTTACTCCACAACCACCAGCTGAAAGCTGGTGAGTTTTGTTATTGAACGCGTACGTTCTTCTAAAAAAACTATATCAATTTTTAAACAATGTCTTAAATTTTTTACTCCCCTAACCCAGCAGAATCTTCACTATCTATATGATCAAAAGTAATAACTGTTGTTGTTGCTGTCATCTGTACATCAACTGTTCCTGAAACAACATCTCCATCATTATCTTCTGCTGAAAAACCAAAATTCAAATCCAAAGCCTGTTGCTCTCCATCTTCATTTTCTGGCAAATCAATTACATCATGTAAATTTAGGGCATATGTTCCGCCATCTCCAGAAGAGTTATAAGCTTCGACAGAAAAAACCTCGTGCCCTTTATCCTCTTCTCCCCAGCCTTCTTTACCTTGATCAACAAAAGCAGTCAATTCTTCTAAGCCATCATTATTTTCATCTGTTACAACAAAAGAGACGACTTCTCCATTTGACTGAAGCTCAAAATCTGTTCCATCTTCAGTAGTAACGACTGGAATATCAAGAAAAACCCCTCCTAACCCATCAAGACCTAAATCATAGTCAAATAATTCTTGGCCTTCTTTGGCATCAACAACAGGACCATCATCATAAACTGATACATCAAATGATGTACTCCCTTCTGTCCCAGAATCATCAGTAACTGCCACATCAATATGTAAATCAATTGTGTTTGATTCTCCCTCTCCCTCTGGATGATCCAGTGCTGATAATAGGGTAAAAGTATATTCTCCATGTGAATCTACTCTAATACTGTAACTGCCATCATCAGCCGTTAAAATATTAGTCTCAGAGCTCCATGTTGCACCAACAGCTGATAACTCAACAGAAGCAGGATCCTCTCCAGAAATGTCTATTTTCCCCGAGACAGAGGTATGCAGTCCATTAGATTCATCAATCTTTGTACATTCAGCATCTACATCAATATCTGGCTCTGGCTCTGGCTCTGGCTCTGGCTCTGGCTCTGGCTCTGGCTCTGGCTCTGGTTCTGGCTCTGGCTCTGGTTCTGGC
>JAGLDH010000143.1 GCA_023145835.1 Methylococcales bacterium | reverse complement strand
AAGAATGATATGGGAACACTGATGGCTAAAATAATAAAAAATATTAATGTAGATTTAGTGATGGAGTTCTTTAGTATTTTCCATATAAATATTTCAAAGCCTATCGTAATAAAAAAATAAACCAATGTGCTGGTAATCCAGAGTAACCGAGCTTTCATCTCATTAAGTTTTACAACAACAGAGGTTTTGTCAATTTCTGAAATTTGCTGAATTGGAATTAGATCAAAGAAGTTAAAAGCCAATAATTCAAATAGAAGTTTTCCTAAAACAAAGGTTAGAAAAGGTAGAAGAAAAAAGCGAAGAGAAAAAAATATATGTTCTGGAATAAGTTAAGAATCTCTCATTATGAATAACTCATCTGGTTAGATAGCACTATCCGTGTTTGGAGGCAATAAGGTTGTTACCAGTTGCTTTAGGAACCTCTGATCAAGTCCAATTATTTTTCTGCGCTAAATTTTAATCAACTTAATCAGAGGCTCCTTTAGCATTTAATTCTTAAAGGTTACAGTCATTTATTGTATAAACAACGCTATGTAAGCACCCAAGTAAAATTAATTTAACTTGGGTGCTTAATCGAATATACAATTTTATAGTCGACCTTTGAATTCAATCATAAACCGATTGAGGACTATTTGCCAATTTAAACTAGACAGTGATTATTTGTATATTGAAAATTCTTTTTATTTTAGGCAAAGGAAAGGAGCAGAGGTAGAACTTTTTGATACCTACTATATACCCTCTATCATTGAAAAATGTTGGTTTTTGGGAGGGTTAACCTTCTGATAACGAATCTTTAATTTAAGTGATTAAAAACTCCTTGATACCATTGGATGCCTCCTTCGAAATAATCTTCATCAAGCATGTTGAAACCAGCTTCTTTAATCAAGGTATCTGTATTACGATTTAAATGACAACCTTCACTAACAACCTTCCATATAGGGTTGATAATATTCTGAAGGTGAGCATTAATCATTTTTTTTGAGTGAATATGCTCAAGAATAACTAATTTTCCATCAGGTTTAAGCCAATGTTTAAACTTTTGTAAGGCACGTTCTGGTTTAGAAATAGTACAAAGAACCAGTGTACATATGACAGCATCTAAACTATTGGCTTCAATAATATTATTTAAAGCGGAATCATTTATATGATGATTGAGAATTTGAATATTAGCAGAATGAGGAATTTTAGGTATAGCTTGTTTTATCATAGGAGTAGAAGGTTCAACTGCTATGACTGTAGTGTTTGTATGATAGAACTGAAAATTTACTCCAGTCCCAATGCCTACATCTAAAATTTTTCCTTTCAAAGGAGAAATCAGGCTTTGTCTTTTTTTGAATAAAATTTTTTCTGGGGAGGCCATAACTTTGTCATAGCCTGAGGCAAATATTTTTTGGTAGAAACGATTCATGTGGAATATTTATCTTTGTAAAAAAATCAAGAAGGTCAAGTTAATTTTAAATCTTCACTATCTTGCTTAACTTGATCAATAATTGGTTATACTTCGCGCGGCCACAGATGCGGAGTTTATAACAGAAAATTAAGGACAGTTTTTGTATGTCTAGTTAAAAATTATAGCTAATAAGGACATATTTTAATATATACATTATCTTTATATCTTATAAAAAACAAATTATTTCAATGGTTTATTGGAATTTAATTAAAAAATGTATTTTTTAGGGGAACATAAAACAGGCCAATTATAGGCCAATAAACTAACTACTAATTATATGAGTATTTCCAATGGAACAAGGTGGTACAAATGAACTATGTTGTGGGAATGTTTAATAACTGTAGATACATAATACAATTGTCTTTGTTCCCCAGATCTAAGTATTGGGTCTAAAATTTCTTTCTTTACTTCGTTTCTAGAACCCAAAGAAAAAATAATTTAACAAATTAGTTACAAACTGGTTTTATCGTATAAAGAGAAAAAATAATTATTTTGCATCCATTTTTCATTTCTTCTCGTAATTAAATATGAGTGAGATAAAAACTCATCAATTAATTAAAAGAGGAGTGAACAATGAATAATATTAAGTATATAACGACAGCTCTAGGGTTGTCATTAACTCTAGTCAATGGAGTTAACGCTGCCAATCACCGTGAAGCCCCGATAACGGCACTGGATCATAAAGCTGACATAACTGATGTTTACGCTTTTGTTAGTTATGATAATCCTAATAAAGTCACTTTCATTATGAATATTGATCCTTTGTTAGAACCATCCAATGGGCCAACACGATTTCCTTTTGATCCTGAAATCCGTTATAGCATTAATATTGATAATGATCATGACGCGGTAAAAGACATCAGCTTTGATTTTCAGTTTAAAACAGATTTTCGTCTACCGGGTGTTTTTTTGGGTCTGGTTGGTGCGGGTAACGGATTGGTTGCACCAAAAAATTCATCATGGCCTGTCTCCCCGGGTACTCTGATTGTTCCACCAGCGATTACTGCATTAGATGGCTCAGGGTCTGAGGGGCTTAATTTAAATCAGAAATATGATGTAACCATGATGAAATACCAAAGAGGGCATGTTAAACATCGTGAAAAACTAAATGAAGATCATAATCTATTTGCAGTACCGAGCAATGCTGGGCCAAGAATTATGCCTGATTATGCAGGATTAACAGATCAGGGAATCTATCAATTGGATTATGAAGTTAAAGTTTTTGCGGGAACTGTTGATGATCCATTCTATATTGATTTAGGTGCTGTATTTGATTCGTTTAATTTAAGAACAGATGCTTTCGAAACCGGTATTCCTGGTGTATTAAGTGATCCTCAGGATGCTAATGATAAACAGAATTTTGCTCCTGATGATATTGCTGGTTTTAATGTAAACAGTATTGCAATAGAAGTACCAATTGCTTTAATTATGAAAGATGGTGAAAAGCATGAGGCCACAGACCCTGAAGCGACTATTGGTGTCTGGGCCACTACTTCAAGGCCACGTGTAAAAGTATTGTCAGGAAAACCAGGGGAGGAAGCTTATACCTCTAAAAATATGGTGCAAATACAGCGTATGGCGAATCCTTTGATAAATGAATTGCTTATTGGAATTGGTTCAAAAGATAAATTCAGCATGAGTGAACCTAAAAATGATAAGCAGTTTGCTGATTTTGTACTTGATCCAGTGCTGGCTCGTGTCCTTAATGCTCTTTATGATACTGTTAGCCCTGGTGTTTTGCCAGTTCCTGATGCACCACGCACAGACTTGTTACCCTTAGTCCAGTATTTACCACCTATTGCTGCGGAAGGGACGCCAACAGGCCCCGTTGCAGATTTATTACGTTTGAACACGGGTGTTCCTCCGACAGTTATGAAACAACGAAGTCGACTAGGGTTACTGACAGGTGATTCTGCTGGTTTCCCCAATGGCCGCCGTGTTTCAGATGATGTTGTTGATATTACTACTCGAGCTGTCTTAGGTATTGTAGCTGGTGATAAGTATAGCGGGTTCCCTCATAACCGAGTCGGCGATGGCGTAAACCATAATGATGTATCTTATCGCGAAACGTTCCCTTATGTTGGTTTAGCACATTCTGGTGTCGAAAGTCGCCATGTTGATACAAATGAACCTGGTTGTACAGGAACTTGTCCTTAATTTGGTCGGTATTTGCTCGGTTAATTCGTATTGAAAGATGGACTAACTGAGCACTAAAACGGGGAAAAGTATGAATACGACTCAATGTTTATTGTTAATAGTATTAATAGTGATGGTGGGAGTCACGCAAGCTAAACCATTTATACCATCAGATGATCAACTGGTTCTACAATACCTTCCTAAACAGCTATTTCAATCGAAAAATAGTGCTAAGATTAAGTTACTTAGATCCCAACTTAAAACCAACCCAAAAGACTGGTCTTCTGCTAGTCAATTAGCACTGTATTACATTAAACTATCAAAAACTTATGCAGATCCACGTTATATGGGGTATGCGCAAGCACTATTAAAAACTTGGTGGCAATCTCCTAAACCACCATTACAAGCGTTAATTCTACGTGCAATTATTCGGCAAAATGCACATGACTTTACTGGTGCGATCAAAGATTTAGATCAAATTCTAAGTGTACAATCCGGTCATATTCAAGCAAATTTAATTAAAGCGACTATTGCTACAGTACAAGGTGATTATCAAGTAGCAATACAACATTGCCAAAAATTAATGCGACGATCATCAATAACTTTGGCATTAGCCTGTCAAAGTACTCCAGCTAGTTTAAGCGGACACTCAGAAACCAGTTATCAACTATTACATCAGATTTTGTCTATTGCTAAGCTAATGCCAGAAAAGGAAAAAGTTTGGGCATGGACTTCTTTAGCTGAAATTGCTTGGCGACTTGGCAACTATGATGCTGCCGATCAACATTTTAAAACGGCAATAAAAACGGATGCATCAGATAATTATTTATTAAGAATTTATGCTGATTTTTTATTACAACAGCAGCGCCCGTTAGAGGTGATCGAGTTGATTGACACCAAAACTAAAATTGATTCTTTATTACTACGTTTAGCGTTGGCTGAGAAAATGACCCACTCAGAGCAATTAGCTAACCATATTGTTTATTTAAATGAGCGTTTCAAGGTAAACCGAAGGAGAGGATCATCATTACATAAAGGTGATGAAGCTAGATTTATGTTGCATTTGTTGAATAAACCCCACACAGCCTTGCAATTAGCCAAACAAAATTGGCAGCTACAACGTGAGTCTGCCGATACATATATTCTGTTACAGGCTGCAATAATGGCTCATGATATAGGAACAGTTAAAAAAACTGAACATTGGTTGGCTAAAAAAGGAACAGAAGATGTATTAATAAAACAAATATTGGCAACACAGGAGAGTAGTGGCAATGAAATCTAAAATAATACTGATTTTTTTAATGCTGATCTCTTCAACCGCTTGGAGTCATAAATCCAGTGATAGCTTTATTAATTTAACAGTGACTAATGAAAATATTGTGGGTCGTTGGGATATTGCTTTAAGAGATTTAGAATATGCTTTGGCTTTAGATACCAATAATGATGGAGCGATTACCTGGTTTGAACTTAGAACACAACAGAAGGACATTGAAGACTATGTTTTTACCAGTTTATATATTGATAATGGCAGCACTGAATGTGTTCGGAAACTAGGTCAATTACAGGTTGATCATCACTCAGATGGTAACTATGTCGTGTTAAATTTTAATCTAGACTGTTTTGCGCCTGTAAGTGAAATTGGCATTAAATATCAATTGTTGTTTGATCTGGATCCGACACATCGGGGTTTGGTAGAAATAATCAAAGGGGAGAGTAGTGAATTTGTAGTTTTCAGTCCTGATAATCAATATAAGGTTATCGATTTCAGCAAATTAAATCATTGGAAAACATTCTACCAATTTATAGTAGAAGGGGTTTGGCATATCTTAATTGGTTATGACCATATCCTGTTTTTGTTCTGTCTGTTATTGCCATCAGTTGTTAGAAAAACATCCACAGGGTGGCAGACGAGTGACCATTTTACAACGACTCTATGGCAAGTTGGAAAAATCGTTACCGCTTTTACGCTTGCACATTCAATTACTTTAGTACTCGCTGTTTTACAAATTGTCAGTCTACCGATCCGATTGATTGAGTCGGCTATCGCTTTATCAGTGATGCTTGTGGCAGTAAATAATTTATATCCATTCTTTAACAAACAAGCTTGGCTTGTCGCTTTTTCATTTGGATTAATCCACGGTTTCGGGTTTGCCAGCGTACTAACTGATCTTAGTTTATCTACAGGAAAATTAGGGGTTTCCCTATTGGGGTTTAATCTGGGGGTAGAGATAGGACAATTAACGATAGTATCAGTATTCCTGCCCGTTGCTTTTCTGTTTAGGCATTATTGGTTTTATCAACGAATTGTTTTATTTGCTGGATCCCAGGCTTCTATATTATTGTCTTTGATTTGGTTTCTGCAAAGAGCATTTAATATTAATATTAATATTATTAGTTCATAGGCAATGGGTAATTGTATTATTACTTTTATTCGGGTATGGTTAAATGACAAAATTCACTAGTAGTTATAGTACCTTTGTTTCAACTTCAATAGCAGGTGATCCCCATTTGTCAGTAGATAATATTACTCTCTTTTTAGCAGAAATTGTTGAAAGAAAAGAAGCCGGCTTAAGTCAATTTTATGACCAGACTATTAATAATGTCTATGGGTTAGCGCTTCGTATTACCTGTCAAGCGGAGGAAGCAGAGGAGGTCGTTTCAGATGTATATTTGCAAGTATGGGAACAAGCAAGTCGATATCAATCTGAAAAAGGTTCCATTATGGCTTGGTTGTTAACAATTTGTCGTAGTAGAGCAATTGATCGCTTACGAAAACGGCAAAAATCCAATCTCGATATTTCCGATACAGAATGTACTGAATTATTTGATTTAGCCGCAGATCCTGAATATTTTATATCTAATACTCAGCAACATTCGACCATTAATGAAGCATTGAAAAAACTATCATCACTTCAACGACAATTATTATCGTTGGCTTTTTTCCGAGGGATGACTCATCAAGAAATAGCTGATTTTATCAACATGCCACTGGGTACGGTTAAAAGCCATATTCGTCGCAGTTTAATTGAGTTAAAAGCAGAACTGTCACTACAGTATTGTTTTTCTTTTGAGTCGGAGGAGTATTATGGCTAAAAAAGAAAAAACGTTGACAACAATTTTACCTGAAGAACTTGTAGGTGCAATAGCAGAAAAAATTACACCTATTACCCTACCTTCAACAAAAGCATCTGAGCTTAAATCCCGTGTGATGGCACGGATTCGTGGCAAAAAAGAATTTGATTTGATGACTATCAGAGCTGAAGATGGGGAGTGGATTACCTTACTACCAGGTATAGAAAAGAAAATTCTAAGTAATTATGAAGAAGGGAAGCTTCAATCTTATTTATTGAGAATGGCTCCGGGAAGTTCATTGCCTTCACATGATCATATTGTCGATGAAGAAAGTATAATGCTGGAAGGTGAAGCAACTATTTGTGATATTCATTTATCGGCAGGTGATTATCATTTTGCTCCAAAAGGTTCAAAACATGGGGAGGTGTTCTCCCAAAATGGCTGTCTAGTTTTTGTAAAAACTTTTTAACTGAAAGGGTTGTATACTTCACGCGGTCACGGTTGCG
>JAGLDH010000142.1 GCA_023145835.1 Methylococcales bacterium | reverse complement strand
ACCCCAGTCATCCGTGTAGTAACGTTTGATTTTTAAAGGATCAAGCAATGCCTTTAACGCCTTAAAAACTACATCCTTACGTTTGCCAAAGACATAGGCAAGAATCGTATTTGTTTACTCTTCAACCGCATACCAAATCCAACGCTGGTTGGACTTATTTCCTACAAATGACCATTGTTCATCTATCTCAGCTTCTTCACAGACCAAGTCAACTCTTGTTTCTGCCGTTGGTATTTGAAAATTAGGGTTTACTTGAACAAGACAGCTTTCCTTTTTTTAACGTATTAATGGCGGTGTTTTTATTGATTTTAAGAACACGAGCAGTATCGCGAATTCCACTGCCATTAATCGCCATTTCGACTATTTTTTCCGTTATGCCTGATTCACAGGCTTTATAGCAATAATCAAGCATGAAGGTTTGTGTTTCACAATCGATACTTTGATATAAATAACGCTGTGTACCTTTTGCATTTGATTCTATGCACTTTTATTCAAGGAGTTTAGGTAAAAAATTAATATATCTCACCCAATAAATTATTAGTAGATAATTGTATCAACAACATCACTTCCTGAATTCTGAATATGATATTGTTTTGTTGAATTACCCCATATTTTAGCTCGTATAAATAAATGGTCACTATTAGCAACAAAAACTCCATAATTTTGTCTTTTACTCCCATCTGGCTGATCACAATATATTTTTGGATTATTTAATAATATATTTTGCGAGCCTACAATTTTAATACCACTAGACGAAGAACTAGCAGAAGAACCATTATTATAAATATAAACCTCAGAGCCTATTGATACTGGAGAAGTTATATCTTGAATATAAATACCATGATAGTTGTTATAAATTTTCGCATTGTCAATGGTATGCTCTCCACCTGAATAAATATATATTCCGAAAGGGTTTATACCTCCTGCAAATTCTGGATCACTATAAATTTCAGCATTGTTTATTATTACGTGACTGCTACCATCATGTATCATCAAATTATGTCTCTTATTGTTATACAATTTAATATTGGTAACAGAGATATGCTTTGAGTAAGTTATAGTGATTCCTTCGAGTGCATTATCATGAGAAACAACATTATCAATAACGGCATAATCTGATGGGTTCCCTTCTGGACTTGTACTATTAGGACTGTGTCCAAGATTTAAACCAGTGGCATCTGAACCCCATGTATCAACATTAAGAACTTTATTATTCAAGCCGTTTATAGTAATATTGCTATAATTCAAGTTTACTTTCGGATTAAAATTATCATAAGAAGTTAGGTTCATAAATTGGCTATTATGAGTGAAGGCAGCTCCTAAACCACTTCCTTTATTATTATGTGTTATGCTTCCATCTACTGAAACTTTATCGGAATCCCAAAATATAATAGCTGTTCCAAAATTATCAAAACCATCTATTTGAGTACAAGTTATGTTTTTTGAATGCAAAACAAATATCCCTGCTGCTGGGCTTTGTGCGGCATAATATTCTGCATTTACAGTTTCTTTTACAGTAATATGATCTAATTTAATATCACTACAATTATCCAGTTTTAATCCTGAAAATCGTTGCTGCCCATATTTATTTTCAAGACCATCTGCAATAGAATTGCCATTAATTATTAAATTTCTTAAAGTAATTCCCGTATTACCATTTACGGGGTCATTATTTGTGATTAAATCAAAAATTATTGTTTTATCCCCAGTAACTCTTTCTATAGTAGCATTGCTAAAATCAATTTCTAAGTTAGAAGGAATAAATAGTGTGCCATCTATACAGTATGTTCCTTTGCCAATTATCAATTTTTTATTTGATGCACTGGCCTTATCAATAACTGCTTGTATATTAGCTCTATTTTCAGAGCAATTTAAACTAGCAGTTAGATTGTAAGGTGCTTCTGAAGCATAAATAACGAAATCATTATTGTTAGGAGATTCTTGATCTTCAGTATAATCACAACTAATCATAAAAGTTACGATTGTTATTAGAAAGATATTTTTGAGTTTTATTTTTTTGTTCATCATTAAATAAATTTATTATTGGTTGCTTTTTTTTCTAAATTGTGAATTCTAATTTGTTAAAGTTTTACAAAGTCTTTCCAAAAAAACCACCTCAACGAATAATTCTTAGTCATGGAAGAAAGTTATGTGCATAATGGTTACTGTATGGTGCGTAGCTGACGATGGGAAACTATGCACTATACAGATTGTTGAAGTACGTTGTGTGTTGCTTCAGGATATAATTTAGTAATAAAATTTGAAGCAACAAAGCTGTAATTGAGATGAGAAGATAGTTTTATTCTAAAAAAATCCACCAAACTCATCTTTTAAACGGCCATTAACTCTCTCAACAGTACTCCGTTCTTTATATCGTGCTGTTTCAGCTATTTGATGCCCAACAAGTCGACACCTTTCATTTTCCGCTTTAATGTCTGCTTTTAATTTTTCGTCTCTGCGAGGGTGCTTATCAATCAGTGGAATATGTCCGAGCTGGCGGCTCACCTCATGAATCTGCAGCGCATCATAAGCTGAATCCATTAAACCTAGAAAAATCAGTTGAGTCTACCTCTACTACTTAAAATCAGCATAAATTTGACAAGAAGTTCAAAGCTGCCTCATATTTTTTATTCCCAAATCAAACCATCAGGTGGCCTCAAAATTGTTCCCTGTAAATATTTTTTCATCGCTTCACTTAAAATACGATACCAACATTCCAAGGGAGTCAACTGCGGAGCAATTGTCTTGAGTTTATTAAAAAAATCGTTAATTCGTTGATAAGCGCTCTGACAAAGGATGCCCTCCCATGACTGCTGGTAATTGTTAAAGTTTTCTGCGAAGCATGAGTGGTCTGTTTTCCCACACCGTGTAGCAGCAAAGGTCTGGATACAATGGCTTCAAAGTGCTTATCCGGCTCTACCAGTCGAACAAACAGTGACCACCAGTTGTAGATCACTTCCATTCAGAAAGCAAGTGCATCGTTTATAATTCTATTATAAATATAG
>JAGLDH010000141.1 GCA_023145835.1 Methylococcales bacterium | reverse complement strand
TCCCTGTCGCCTACCGCGGACTAAAAATCATCACTTCGCTATCGCTCCGTTTCCCTGATTTTCAGCGTTTGCCTCAATGTTAGAACGACTACCTAATCATAAAACAAAGCACAATGAAAATGCATTTTGGTCAACACACCCAACATCTAAAGAAAGAATGAAACGAATTAAAATAGCTGTCAAAGAGTAATCCTACACAGACTCTATCAACCTAAATAAATCAGTTAAATTGCGATTTCTAGCATAAGATATTGATTCCGCTCTTAACTGATTTTTTATGGGTACCCTATTAATTGTGTTGTTACTTCGTTACTCTCTTCAGAACTCCAAAAGGGTAAATATAAAGTATTGAGCCTAGATTTATTCTAAAGGTAATTTTTCTTTTTCCCAAGCAACAATTCCCCCGCTCATACTTAAGACATCAGTAAAGCCTGTTTGTTGAAGTAGTTCAACCGCTTTGTTTGAACGTCCGCCCACAGCACAGTGCATGATAATTTGTTTATCTTTGTACTGTTCTAACTCACTCAAGCGATCTTTTAGCTCGCTGATAGGTATCAGTATTGCACCTGGAATATGTTTTTTATCCCATTCAGCCAGTGTTCTCACATCAATAATAACTGCCATGTCATTCGCCTTTAGCCCAGCTGATTCTAGTGCTGAGATCTGAGTAATACCTACTTTATCAGAAGGTGAACAGGCAGTAAGAGATAGCATTATCAATAAGATAAATGTAGAAAATAATTTTGTCATGATTAACCTTTAATTTAATTTAATTTAATTTAATTTACAATATGTGAGTTATATCATAGGTCATGAATTCAATAAATCGTAATCTACCTGTGCAGAGATTCCTTAAGAGCACCACCCCCTCAAATTCATCTTAAAGAAATGGACCCTTGGATATGGTGCTCTAAGAAGATAGGGTTTAAGAATGGCGTATTGGTCATTTTCTAATCATGTTCTCTTGAAATAAGCTATAAATTTGAAAAAAATTTTAGCTGTGAAGTACATCACTGCATTTTAAATTTTGAACCGATAGACTAAGGCATAGTTAAAAAACAAGCCCCCCCTTAGTCAGTCAATATGACCCTTAATTTTTGATAGATTATGTTAATTAATTGGAGAATAACTCATGATAAAGAACTATAAAATACCCCTTAAATTATTCCTAGCTATATTATTTTTTACATTAACCTTATTGCAGATTAAACCTTCGCATGCAGAAAACACAATAAAAAACTGCAAATTTAAAATAGGTATTGCTACGGGTATACCATCTCATCCAACAGCCTCCCTTGGGCAAAGTAGAGCCCCCTTGCAATAGATTTCAGCTGATATCAACCCTCTGTTTTCCTAATGAAAAACACTGATATAGAGGTACTTTAATGACCACACAATCCCCCCGAATAAGAATACCGCCTTATTCTGTTAACAGTAATTTGGTTTGGGAACCTCTTTTAATAAAATGAGTATTGGCGTATAAATAGCTATGATCATCCTCTTTCTAGCGAATACATCTGTTAAGATATTTAAACGTACTTGTAATTATAAAAGGTATATAATTTAACATGTTACTGATAATAATGACCATAAATACAATTCGAGTACTCAGCAGAAACCGATATATCAATTTGTAATAACTAACAAACCTTTAAAAGATTTTCACTATGGCTTATTCTTTATCTGACAAACGATCATTACTCTCTCAGAACATTTTATTTAGTGCGCTATCAACGACCGAGCTAGACAACCTCTTAATGTTATCTGCCGAATTTTCTTATTCAAAAGGAAAAATCATTTTTCAAAAAGGAGATGCTGGTGACAGCTTACTCGCCGTACTAAAGGGTGAAGTCAGCATCAGTAATATTTCAGAGGAAGGCAGAGAAATTATTTTCAATACGATTAACCAAGGAGAGATGTTTGGAGAAATTGCATGTATAGATGGTGTAGAAAGATCAGCAACGGCTAGTGTAACAAAAGACTGCACTTTACTTGCCATTCAACGAAGTGACTTCATCCCTTTCTTAAAAGCAAACCCCGAGATCACGATAGAACTTCTTAATGCTCTATGTCTTAAATTAAGAGATACCACTAATAGAACCGAAGCTGTCGGTTTACTTCCTGTTTCCGCCCGATTAGCACGCTTATTGATAGCAGCCAGTGAAAAAATAGGACAAGAAACAGCTAACGGCTTGCTTATTGACTGGAAAAAATCTCAAGCTGTTATAGGTAATGAAATTGGCACTGTACGCGAAAGCGTTAATAGACTGTTGAGTCAATGGAAAAAAGAAAAAATACTGACCCTGGGGGGGCAAAGTCTGACAATCACGATCCTTGATATTGATGCTTTAGATGATATAGCGAATGGCACCTAATCAAATGGCTATTCATTCTATCTGAATATGAAAGTCAACAACATCCAGTTACTTATTCTTACCCTCGTATTCATCTCTGTTTTATTGCTTTATAAAAATAGCAAATTGGAGTTTTTAGAATTATATGCCTACGACCTTCTTATTCAACACCATCCAGCAAAAATCGAAACTTCTTCCGTTACCGTTATTACCCTAACTGAAAATGATTTCCGCAAACAAAAACGCTGGGAAATTTCAGATGAGCTATTAGCAAATATATTAATCCAGCTGTTAGACTATCAACCTCGTGCTATAGGTATTGATGCCTATAGAGATTTTCCTGTTCCTCCTGGTAATAAAAGACTAGAAAAGCTTTTCCAAAGCTACCAAAATATCATTGTTACGACCAAGTTTGGTAATAAAAAAGAAAAAGGATTTGCCTCTCCTCCCGTTCTTAAAGACACGGATCAAACGGGGTTATCCGATATGCCTGTTGATAGTGATAACATCATTCGCCGCGGTATACTCTATCTTGATGACAATAAATCTATTTTCTATTCATTGTCATTTCGATTAGCCATGAACTATTTACAACAAGAAAAAGAACCCATTAGATTTGACGGGGATGAACAAGGGAATCTACATTTTGGCAAAAGTACCTTAAAACCATTTAAACCGACAAGTGGAGGCTATGAAGATAACGAGATACGAGGCTTTCAATTTTTATTAGATTTTTGCAAACCCTCCGAGTCCATTCACCGATACGACCTTGCAACTTTTCAAGCGGGGAATATTCCTGCAGAAGATTTTCACAATAAAATAGTGTTAATTGGCACAGTAGCCCAAAGCCATAAAGACCATGCCTTAACATCATGTAATAGACAGACAGAAAAGGATCAGCCAGTGAGTGGCGTTCTACTTCATGCAGCAGCAACAGATCAGCTTCTACGATTTGCTCAACAAGGAAAGTCTCAGCTGAATACTGCCACAGATTTTCAAGAAATATTATGGATTTTATTGTGGACTTTATTGGGTGGATTTATCAGTCAACATTCTCTATCCCTACTACAACAAAGTATTATTTGGGTAGGAGGGCTTGGCATACTATTCTTTATTACAGACTTGCTCTTTGCTAATAATTTTTGGTTAATCTGTGTTTCTCCCGCCATTGCTTGGCTGCTTGCTAGCATACTAACCACAGCCCAAAAAGCCGCACAGGAAAAGAAAGACCGTTCTCTACTGATGAACTTATTTTCCAAACATGTCGCACCAGAAATTGCAGAAGAAATTTGGCAAAACCATGAACTATTTTTTGCTGGCGGTCGCCCACTCCCCCAAAAAACAACGGCCACAGTCATATTTACCGATTTACAACACTTTACTACCATAGCCGAAGAGCTAGAACCTGAAATACTTTTTAATTGGCTTAACGATTACCTAGAAGGTATGACACCTCTTGTCGCCAAATATAAAGGCGTTGTCGTTCGCTTTATTGGAGATGCTATTTTTGGCGCTTTTGGAATCCCCATTCCTCGCCAATCTGAAGCAGAAATTCGTCAAGATGCCATCAATGCAGTCAATTGTTCACTGGCAATGCAAGAAAAATTAATTGAATTAAATAAAAAGTGGAAGCAACAAGGTTTAAAGCCCGTGGGGATGCGTATTGGTTTATATACAGGATCACTTGCAACAGGTAACATTGGTGATAAAGATCGTATGGAATATACCATTCATGGTGACACAGTCAATATAGCAGCTAGATTAGAAACGTTTGATAAAGCCCAATTTAAACCTGATTTTTTCACTCAACCTTGCCGAATAATCATTGGCGAAAAAACCTTACAATACCTTGACAATCAGTTTCAAGTAAAAGCAATGGGAAAAATAGAGTTACGAGGAAAAAAAGAGACAATTTCGGTTTATGAAATTATCAAAAAAAATTAATTTTTCAAATCTATTTTGGACGCCAATAAACTCCTATATATCTTCCTGATTACCCATAATCTTCCGCCAATTTAGAGTTCATTGCTCACATGAACTTTAGAGTCTATCTTGCATCAACATTTTTCGGGTTGAAAAAATGAATTAAAAAAGGGAAAAAACAGTTTTTTCCATCCGTTTAAAATTCTCTCTGTATTCTTGTTTTTTAAAAGCAATATTAATTCAATTGGTTATAAGGTATCACTCTTCATAGATTTGGCGGAAGCATGTAAGTAATCAGGTATATCTTTACTCTTCTGTTTATTATAAAATAAATATACAAGCCAACGGATGCCCCTTTCATTTTAGTGTAGTTAACTCGACAAAAAAAATATTTCACTGCTAATTTAATATTTTAAATACCACTTAAAACCAATCCAATGAGTCTAAATATAAAAAAAATCATTATTCCCCTCACTCTTTTATTCAGTCTACAAATTTCTGAAGCTCAAGCTGAAAATTCTTTATCTGCTCCTCCCGATGCATTAACTTCAAAAAAACCAAAACTACCTGACACTCAGCTTCAACCGTTGCCAAAAAAACCCAAGTTTAGTTTGCCACCTTTAAATACAACAGAAAATAAAGACTCTCGCTTATCAACTGTTTTTAAAGTATTTGTCAAACAAATCCAACTCACTGGAAATACCATCTTTACTGAACAAGAACTACAACAAATTACCCACAGTTACGAAAACAAAACCATTACGAATGAAGAATTACAAACGCTACGCCACCAACTAACACGCTACTATATTGACCATGGGTATATAAATTCAGGCGTTATTCTTCCCGACCAAGATATTACAAATGGAACCATTCAACTTCAAGTGATTGAAGGAGAATTATCCAACCTTCAAATTACGGGTAACGACAGGCTTAAATCATCCTATATTAACAACCGAATGGCGCTAAGTTTTGATGCTCCGCTCAACATCAAAAAAATACAAAACCGTTTATTATTATTACAACAAGACTCGCTGATAGATCATGTTAATGCAGAGCTACGCCCAGACCTAAAACTAGGTGAAAGCCGTATGAACTTAAATGTAACAGAAGCCAAACCCTATCAAATGGGTATCACTGCAGCCAATAACATCTCACCCAGTATCGGAGGTATCAGTGGTAATATCTGGTTAACACACCGGAATTTAACCGGTTTTGGAGATGCTTTATTTTTCAGCTACTCAGGAGCAGAAGGACTGAGTAGTTTTAATGGATCTTACTCTATCCCCCTCTCCGCTCACGATACCCGATTAAACCTATATTATGACAATAGTGAAGCAGATGTAGTAGAACAAGCCATTAAAACTGCAAAAATTCACAGTCGTTCAGAAACCTATGGTGTTTCACTTTCTCACCCTTTTTTCAGAACACCCGAACAATCCTTTACCCTCTCTCTCGCATTTGAACACAGACGCAGTAAAACATTTATTTTAGGCGACTCAGCCTCTTTTGCTACGGGCGTACCAGAACAAGGTGACGACAAAGAAGGAGAAAGCAGAATATCCGTACTCCGCTTTAGTCAAGACTGGTTACACCGTAGTCAAACCCAGGTCATAGCGGCTCGATCAACCTTTAACTTAGGCTTTGATGTATTGGGCATTACTAACAACACCGGCGATATACCCGATGGACAATTCTTTTCTTGGCTAGGACAATTTCAATGGGTTAAACGTCTTCCCTTATTTGATAGCCAACTTATATTCCGAGCAGATGCTCAATTTGCCAATGACCCACTCTTACCCTTAGAAAAAATTTCAGTCGGGGGAATGCACAGTGTACGTGGCTACCGTGAAAATCAATTAGTAAGAGATAATGGAGCCATCACTTCCCTAGAATGGAGAGTGCCTGTTTTTCGTCTACCCATTCCCGGCATCAGTAAAACACTTAACGACGGTGCATTACAAATAGCCACCTTTGTTGATTTTGGCTGGTCAGATAATCAATATACTAAAAACCAAAAAGCTGAGAGTGTAGAAACCCTTGATCCAGAAACCATTGGTAGCTGGGGACTTGGTCTACGATGGGATCCATCACCCATGATCCATTCAGAGTTTTATTGGGGCGTTCCTTTCCGCAGCATAAAAGAAGGCACAAATCACGATATACAAGATTACGGCATTCATTTTCAAGTCAATTTTTTGTCAATGTAAAATAAAACAGATTGATATCTTGCTCATTCTCCATCCAAAAAATTGACACAGCTTTGGACAGAAATGAAGAGTGGGCAGCAATCTTTTGCCCACGCAGTCATGTAAAAATCACATTTTCAAAACAAAAAACATTCGGTTTTAGTTAGATGCTTTTTGTTTTTATGTTTGGTCGGCAAAAAAGCGTTGCCCCTACCAGCTCGGCAAAACAGATGACGTAGGTTGGATCAGCGACAGCGTTATCCGACATATTTTGATATGACAAAAAAAGGTGGAATGCGCTTCACTTTTCCACCCTACATCCTATTAAAATTAGTTTGTTATCCTATAGATAGATAATATTTAAAGAGAGTGTTACTCTCTTTGTTATCGCCCACTATTCACAAAGCATGTCCTCATGAAAGCTATCAAACTATCCTCCTTATTAGAAAAATTTAGTGTATTACTG
>JAGLDH010000140.1 GCA_023145835.1 Methylococcales bacterium | reverse complement strand
TTATTGTAACGATATGTTGCTCTAGGAGTACTGCCGTGGTTTCTCTTCCGTAAGGAATTATGAAACCTATAAATTATAAATGTCTATACAATATACCTAATGTTTTACTTTAAAATGGTGGGTTTTTTATTGCGAGTTGCCTAAGCTGTACTTTTAATAGAAGTTTGGTAGGTAAAATAGGTGATATGGTTAAATAGTTTAGTAAATAATAAATCTACTTATTTTTAAGGTAGAATAAGCAATGTGTTTAAATGAGGTCTCACTGTGAATCAATTGAATTTTATTGGTTTTTATGCAAATGTTCTTAATAAAATAAGTTGTTGGGTGGGTCTTGTATGCTTACTAACTTTTTCAAATACTCCCTTTGCAACATTAAGTGAAGAAAAACCTATTGAAGCTTCTTTATCCAAAGAACTGGGTGAACAGTTTTTTTTACAAGGTGATTTTGAAAATTCTATTATTCAATGGACAGGCTTAGCAAAAGAATATGCCGAGCGAAATGACACAGTGAATCACCGAGTCACATTGATTAAACTTGCAAACTCTTATCATGCGCTAGGTCAATATTCCGCATCAATAGATATGCTTGAAAGAGCCAATAAGCTTTCCACTAACCCTCAACAAGACATTATTATTATGAATGGTTTGGGGGCATCTTATCTTGCGATGGGTGAATATTCAAAAGCAAATGAAATACTACAGCGTAGTGTCGATATAGCACGCAGCCATGAAGAAATTGATTTACTTATTGCATCACTTAATAGCTTAGGAAATTTAAGGACTAGAGAAGGAAGGTTTAATCAAGCATTAAAGGCTTATTCAGAAAGCATAGAATTAGCTCACACTTCTGGTAATAATCAACTAGCTGCAAAATCTTCAGTTAATGCAGCCATGGCGGCTTTTGAAATAGAAAGTAAAGAAAAAGTGGGTGAGCGGTTAGTTATTGCAAGAACTTATTTGGAAAAAACTAAGAATGATCATAACAAAGCTTTTAGCTGGATTTCTCTTGGACAGATGGCGCAAGATCTTTTGGGTTATAAACAGTTGGATAAATCAGATTGGCAATCATTTGCTTACCATGCTTTTAAGCAAGCGGAAAAGATTGGAGAGCAAATTGATGATGCTCGAGCTATCTCATACGCAAAAGGATCTCTTGGAAAACTTTATACAGAGAGTGGGCGGCATGATGAAGCATTGCAACTCACACGACAGGCTCTTTTTTCGATTGAAAAGATACAAGCACCTGAAATTTTATATCAGTGGCAATGGCAAATAGGTCGTATTTTAAAAGCAAAAGGTGATAATAAATCAGCAATCCCTGCTTACCAACAAGCAGTTAACACGCTGCATTCGATACGACAAGATTTATCGGCACAGCAATCTCATATACGGTCATTTAGAGAAGAAATAGGATCAATCTATTTAGAATTAGCTGATTTATTATTACAAGCTAACGATACACTACAAGATGGGGAAGAGTACCAAAAAAACTTACTGGCAGCACGTAATGTAATAGAACAATTAAAAGCCGCAGAATTACAAGACTATTTTAAAGATGATTGTGTGAGTGCCTTGCAACAAAAGACAAAAAGACTTGATTCAATAGGTCAACATACTGCAGTTGTATATCCTATATTACTGGCAGATCGACTCGAAATAATATTAAGCATACCCAGTGGATTGAAACGTTTTACCCTTCCTGTTAATCGAAAAACTATGATTAATGAGGTACGATTATTCCGTCAAAGATTAGAAAATCGCTCAACACGAGAATATCTACCCCACGCACAGAAGCTTTATCAATGGTTAGTAGCCCCATTACAAGCAACATTAGCTAAGTATAATATTAATACTTTAGTGGTGGTGCCCGATGAGTTCTTACGGACGATTCCAATGGCAGCATTGCATGATGGGGAAAGGTTTTTAATCGAAAATTATGCTATTGCTAACACACCAGGGTTAAATATTATAGACTCTGCTCCTATTACAGCAAAAAATGCACAAGTACTGACCATCGGTTTAGCTGAGTCAGTGCAAGGGTTTCCTGCTTTGCCTCATGTAGCAACAGAACTAGCCAATATTAATAAAATATTTGGTGGAAAAGTGATACAGGACAAAGACTTTATATTGGGGCATGTGAAAAATGAATTAAAAGAAACACCTTATAACATTGTGCACATTGCTTCACATGGGCAATTTAAAAGTGATGCCCAAGAGAATTTTATATTAACCTTTGATGATAAATTAAATATGAATAAGTTAGAGCAACTGATTGGGTTGAGTAAATTTAGAAACAATCCAGTTGAATTACTCACGCTTAGTGCTTGTCAAACTGCTGCTGGGGATGATAGGGCTGCGTTAGGGCTGGCTGGTATTGCAATTAAAGCAGGTGCACGTAGTGCGGTTGCCACGCTATGGTTTATCAATGACCAAGCCGCCTCTACATTAGTAACAGAGTTTTATCATCAATTAAAGGAAGGAACCGTTACAAAAGCTAAAGCAATTAAAAATGCACAAGTTCACATGATTAAAAAGACGCCTTATTTACACCCTTATTTCTGGTCAGCTTTTTTGTTGATTGGCAACTGGCTATAAACGCTTCTATTATATTAAGGGACTTCTGATTAAGTCTTAAAATAACGATTTAACTGAAGATAACTTGTTGAATTAATTGGGTGTTAATTTTAAGGAATTAACTTATTCAGAGATTCCATAAGAAACGGGTAAAAAAAAATGTTCGTCTTCTCTTTAATAGCTACATCATAGATAAAAATCAAAAAAACTAACAGTTAATGAAGCAATTCTGTACATACTCTTTAGTACAAATCTGTTGCCGATCTTATTTTATACTTTCTCCTAAGCCGCTTATTCTAAAAAAATAAATTAGCCTGTGATTAAAATCATAAGTAAATGTATTTAATGTATGGTTTACTATTGTTGAGATTAAGTGATTGATTGTTATTCGTTAAATCGTTTTTTATATAATAAATAATAGAAAGGGTTATGGAAATAAATAAAAAATACTTTCTAAGTCTGTTGCTGATCAGTAGTTGTTTTAGTTTTAACATCTTTGCTGAAGAGCCAAAAAAAACGGGTGCACTGATTTATTCGTGTGGAGAAGAAGGCGAGCATCCAATTGAATAATTTTATGATAAAAGAAAGTGGGATAGATATTCTACAAACAACAACGACTAGAGTGACTTTATCTAAAGGACTATTGAGTATTTTTGATAAGAATGGGAGTTCCTTTATTATTCATACAAATGAAGATAGTTACTGCTCAGAAGGTGTGGTAAAAGGATGTGCAGGTGGTTCAAGGGGTGCTTGCAGTATGATTTACCCACTTTAATAATATATTTCGCACGGTCGCTTATGTGGTTTTCTAACAGCTGAGTTTTAGCTGATAACGGTTCATGCTACGTTTGCTGTTTCAGCGCCTCATTTTTGGCAAAAATAAGACAGCTATAAATTCCTCATTGGTGATCGAGCGAAGTATACGTAAAATTAGTAGCAGAATGCTTGAATAGCATAATTGCTTCGACTGTTGGCTAAGGTGACTTATAAACCTTACTTTGGTCAATGACACTGTTTAAATGTTACATACACCCTTAAATAATAAATACAGATAAGAGGATTATGATGAATATTCACAGCAAATTTTTTGTTATTATTGCACTCGTTAGTTTATCATTTAGTGGCTATGCAGATAGCTTAGAAAAATTGACGACTCACAAATATAATCAAAATAAAAAAGAGAACACTGACGGAAAGACAAAACCAACAACACAGAATAGTGGGTTCCAGAAGCTCATCTATACACCTCCCTTGTTAGGTGCTCCATCAACCAGCCGATTAGTGGGCATGGCTTTACGTGGTTCGACAACTGAGCTGTTATTTTCAGTACTAACGCCTGCACATACAGGGCTAAGTTTAGATGCGCAACCAGATATTTACTGGTATACATCTAATTCTATTTCTACACAGTTTAAATTTGTTGAATTTGTATTAAACTCAGACGAAGCAATAAAACCCATACTCCGAACACATTTACCTGCAATCACAAAAGGGGGGGTTCAAAAAATAAAACTAGCTGATTACAATATTACGCTAGAGCCAGAAATAGAATATACATGGGTGATTTCTTTAGTCTCAGACCCAGCAGCCCGCTCTTATGATTTAGTCACCAGTGGAAAAATTAAATATGTAGCTGCCGCCAGTGAGCAATTTAATAAAACAGTGAGTGAAAATCAACAGGCTTATACGCTTGCTCAAGCTGGATTTTGGTATGATGCTCTTGATAAAACAATTGAGAAGATAGAGAAAAAAGCAACAGAATCTATCTATAGAAAAGAATTAGTTTCTCTTTTAAAACAAGTAGAGTTAGATCAAATTGCAGAAAATATAAGTCATATTGATTAGCTGTAATTATAATCAGTTTATAGACATCCATATTATTAAGGTATTTAAAAAAGGAATAAATTAATGAAACAGGTATTTAAAACCAAGAAAAAATTACTTTTAGTTGCTATTTTGATGATATTTCCCTATCTAAGTATGGCAAATGATGTTTCAGAAGATTTACAATTATATGATTACCAAAGTGATGTAATTGGCTTGAATTTTCAAAAGTTTTTGGAAAAATCCGAAACTGAGGACATTGATGAAGGTTTAGTTATTGAGAAAAAAAATAAACCTAAAAGTAAGCAGGAGCTGGACGTATTATTAGGTACTTGGATTGTATCTCATAAAGAAGGTGATGTGACTTATACTAATAGGTTTGAACTGGATAAAGTTTTAGAAAGTGATAAAGGTATTTTTATGGCTGGGGGGAAGTTTTTTTTTAATAATGTAGGAGAAGGGCGGGAACTAAAATGTATTAAATCTGAACTTTCTAGTTTTGTTACTTATTATGCAGCTGATTTTGCTTGTTCAAGTACAACTACAGCAACAAGAGTACAAATTATCAATTATGTTCTTAGATTTTCTGGAAATATTGTTACTAATGGATATGTTGGAATGGGAGATACAATAAATGAGGGATTTAACGAGGTATATAAAAAGGCAATGCGTGTAGATGGGTATCGTCAATCAAATAATTCTCAATATGAATCAAGTTATGATGAAAGTATAAAGGAATTGATAATTCCCCTAGTTAATTATCAAGGGTCTAAATATCGAGTGATATTTGAAAATAAAGGTGATTTGGTCTTTGCATTAAAAGATGCTCAACCAACAGTATTAGAAAGCCCTCAGTCCGAAGTTGTTTATGATGAAAAAAATTTGGAATTAGTAATTCCTAGCCTTATCTATAAAAAGTCTAAATTTCATGTAGTTTTAAAAGGAACAGAGGGATTTGTTTTTTCTGTAAAAGAAGCAAAACCATTGTAGTTAAAGTTTTGGTAAGGTGGCACAGCTTTTTTGCCCACGTGGAAAGTTATTGATAAAACTTTAGCAGGAAAATACTCGGTTTTTGATTGAATGCTTTGTATTTATGATTGGGGGGTAGAAGAGCGTTGTCTATCCTATAAAACTTGATAAAACAATTGAGAAGATAGAGAGAAAAGCAGCAGAATCTATCTATAGAAAAGACATCAGTGTTCCCATATCATTCT
>JAGLDH010000014.1 GCA_023145835.1 Methylococcales bacterium | reverse complement strand
GATTCCAATCAGGCTTAAAGTAAGGACCATACCGATTATTGGCCATGTCCATTTTATCTTCATCAGAATAAATAAGCTCAGTCTTAGGATTATCACAAATTGTTTTTGCAACCCAGAATAAAGCATCGGGTGTCAATAAATCATCATGATCCATAAGAGCAACATAATCTGCCTCTACTATTGCTAAAGCACTATTTGATGCCGCCGAAATATGTCCATTTTTCTCCCGAAATACTACTTTAATTCTTTGGTCTTTTTCCGCATAGCTGGATAATACTTCTTTTACATAACTTTCAGTTGATGCATCATCAGCAATACACAGTTCAAAATTTTCATAAACCTGCTGTACTACCGACTCAATAGCATTAACAAGACATTCCCTATTAGGGTTATAAACTGGCATCAATACTGCAATTTTAGGAGCATCTTTCCAAAGTGCTATTTCTACTCGTAATGAATCTAGTTGTTTTTCTGTATGATTATCATAAGTAGTCAGCCACGCATTATAATCGTGTTCATTAATTGCAATGTCAATATTTTTATTCTCCTGCTGAGTTAAATCACAGGGCTCTTCTCTGTTTTTCACACACTTTTTAACACGATCAATGACTCTTTTAGATGTATTTTTTGCCCATCGAATACCTCGGTAACTCACCTTTCTGTGTACGCACGCCAAAATACTTTCCATTCGCTTAATTTCATTCACATAATGAGTGTTTTGGGCTTGTAAAGCTGTAATACCTTCTTGAGACAGCGATAATTCTGCAGATAACCGATTATTTTTTTCTTTTTCTACTTGTACATCATCCGTCAAACCAAACACCGTATTATCTAACGATGCTGCTGTCTCTCGCCAAGCCTGTATAGCTTTTAGATGATTTTTATTATGCTCTTGCTCATTGTTATTCTGTTGTTTTATATTACTTAGAGCTTCATTGAGTTGATTAATATTATTTTGATGATTCCTATTATGTTCAAACTCTTGCGCCCTAAGTTTTTCTAATTCAACAAGATTATGCTCTAAATCTGTAACATTCTGTTTTAAACCACTTTTATTGTGCTCTAATCCTTCAACTTTCTCCCTTAGAGCTACAATAGTGGCTTGTTTATCTGAATAACTCACTCCAGAGCTTACTAGAGGCTTAGGAGTCAATGGTTGAGGTAAATGTTTAACTATTTCATCTTTAGCAGGACGAGCATCAATAATAAACTGGTAAGCTTGCGCATCAGGCTCATGCAATAATTTTCGAGTTGTTTCTGACGCCACTAAACCAACATTTTTTAAATGTTCATCAATCGCCTCATCAGCTAAATCATGTGTACTGTATAAAATATCACAGCATACATATCCAGCCTGCATAAGCATAGAAATAAAGCCATCACGGGTATAAAAATGCAAATGAGTATCGTCTAATATCCCTAAGGATTCATAATCAAAATGCCCCTGCAATAATTCTAATCGAACAGAGGCATGAGCTATATTAGGTACTGATGCAAAAAGACGACTTTCCTCATGCAAAAAAGGTTTTAGACTCTTCAACAAGGCAATGGGCTTTTTTAAATGTTCTAATACATCAGCACATAAAACCACATCAAATTGTTGGTCTATAATTTCAGCTAACCAAGCGTCATCATCCAAGTCAGCCACAATAACTTTATCGCAAAAAGGTTTTGCTTGTTCTGCGGAATAACTATCAATATCTACACCAACGACAGTACAATCCAGTTCTTCTTTTAAAAACTTAGACAAATAACCACTAGAACAACCTAATTCTAACACGCTCTGTTTAGGCTTAATTCGCATAGCTAAGCCCATATGCGAATCATTCATTTCCTCAGTATTCAATGTAAATTGGTATTTATTTTTATTCATATAAATAATAAAATATTTATTGCTTCCACATTAACGGCAATGCTTGCCACAACCACCATTGTTCAGGAAAAGCAAGAATCTGTTTCTCTAGCAATTCAACTAAGTGGCTCATAATTTCATGTTCGCTTAACTTTTCAGTTTCAACAGGTGGATAAAATTTTGCCTTCATCCCTTCTCGAGACTCAAATACATAAAAAGGAACAATAAGAGCATTTGTTTTTTTTGCTATTTTTGCTGGTCCCAAAGGAAACCGAGCCTCTTTACCCAGAAAGGATACATGAGTGCAGCCATTTTTTTCACCCAAATAAGGAACATCAATAAACAAAGCCATCACATGCTCATCCAAAGCGCGATAGATAGGTCTTACCGAATCTCCTTCTACCAAAAAAGGCCCACCAAAACACCGTTGCAACCAAGCCAGTTTTTTTAAACGGAATTGATATTCTGCCTCAGGTAATCCATGTTCATTAGATTCACCACCATCACGAGTAATTGTTCCTAAAGAAACTCCGTGAGCTTGCATTCCAACCCCTGCCATCCAGAATCGTCCAAAATGACCACTACTAATAATGACTCTACGCCCCATTTTTCTTGCATCAGTCACATGATGAAAATCAATTAACTGAACAAAATTATCGACTTTTTCTTGGGTATTGCACGTCCTAAAAAACCAGACATCTAGAGCCTCTCGCTCAACCATAGAAAAATAATAGTTAGCAATATCTTCAAGTTCATTTTGATCCTTCAATAAAAGAACTTCTTGTAGTTGAGAAATAATTTTAGTTTTTTCAAAGGCCTTTTGGGTGACTAGTAATCGACCATATAAACTTGCCAATCGATAGGCAAGTTCTTGTGGTAAATGTGCAAGTAAAGGCAATAAGACTTTATATTTAAAGGCTAACATCATTCCGGTGAAATCCATTTGTGCTGTAAATAAGAAACACCCACTTCTGTTTTGGGTTGCCTTACCTTAAAATCACAACAGCTTATCATCGAATCATAAATATGAGCACTGGTTGAATCAACCAACCAAACCTCTAAACTGAATATACCTGATAGTAAGTTTAATTCAGGAATTTCATATACTACGCCCAATTTATTCTCAGTTATGGAAAATAAAGAGACCCCATCAACGGCTGTACTCACACCAAAACATTGCACATCATCATTACGTTTAATGATGATTCCAACATGCACATCATCTACAGCCACACTATCTTGCTTTTCAGCCACAATATTGACTTTAAAAGAATCACCCGTTTTGTAGAAAGCTAAGCCACCACTATCTAATACTGGTTCAACTAAGGACACCTCACTTATGTAAGCGGTTAATTCACTTTTATTAACTGTTTCCTTATTCTCGGCATCAGAAGAGTGTGATACGACGACAGACGTTTTATTTTGCATTCGCACATGATCATTATATTGATCAATAACAGCCCCACTTTCTCCTTGCACCTGTATCTTACCTTTATCTAGCCAAATAGCTCGTTGACATAACTCTTTTACATGATACAAATTATGTGAGCAAAATATTAATGCCTTTCCCCTCTCTTTAAAAGCCATCATTCGATCCATGCTTTTCTTCTGAAAATGCTGATCTCCAACAGACAATGCCTCATCAACCACTAAAATATCAGGATCAACTGAAGTAACAACAGAAAAAGCAAGGCGCACAAACATACCCGAGGAATAATTTTTTACAGGCTGATGAATAAAATCAGCTAACTCAGAAAATTCAATAATTTCATCTACTTTTCCGGCAATTTGCTCAGCATTAAGTCCTAACACTGCACAGCCTAAATGTATATTTTCTAACCCGGTAAAATCAGTGTGGAAGCCAGAACCCAATTCTAAAATGGCAGAAACACGCCCATTAATAGTCAATCCACCCTCAGAAGGCAGAGCAGTACCAGCCAATAACTTTAATAAGCTACTTTTTCCAGCCCCATTGTCTCCAACGACACCTAACACCTCACCTTTTTCACAACGAAAACTGGCATTTCTTAATGCCCAAAACTGTTCGTGATATTGCTTTCTAAAAACCCACTCTTTCAAACTATCTATAGGTTTATGATATCGACGATAAACCTTACCCAAGTCTGTGGCTATAATCGCACTCATACAAACTCCTTGGCTCGCTCAATTGTTTTTTGATAAAAAAGCACACTAAAAAACAATAAAATTAAAGAAAAACCAGCCGTAAAATACAAACCACCCCCCGGCATTTCACCTCTTATAATCAAAGCGCGATAGCCATCAAATAAATGAAACAAAGGATTAAAATCATTAAATATAACAAATTCAGCAGGGATCATCTCGACTGGATATATTATGGGTGTTAAAAACATTAACATAGTCAAGATCAGACCCAATGCCTGACGTAAGTCCTGAATAAACACTGACAATATTGCAACGATATACCCAATCGCAAGACTCAAAACAAGCCGCACAAACACTAAAAAAGGAAGCATTAACAAGTAGTAAGAAAACTGTCCCAGGAAAAAATAAGTGGCTATTATAATAATGAGTAAAGTGACAACTTCTGTCACCACAGTGCTGAGTATAGGCACCAAAGGTAATAATAGGGGAGGTAACGTTGATTTATGCAATAAGGAGCTATTAGCAAACAAAGAATTGCTAGCTGATAAAATAGCCTCTTGAAACGCCGTATACGGCATCATCGCAGCCATTAAATACAAACTAAAATGATACGGGTTTTCCATTCCTGATACTCTTACTTTCATAATCACTGAAAAAACAAAGGAATACACAAGCACCATAATCAAAGGCTGTAAAAACAACCATAAAAAACCGAGCATCGTCCCTTTATATTTTCCCGATAACTCCTTGGCAATCAATAACCGCAAGGCATGAAGATGAGAAAAAACGTTATTAGTAGTATTCAAAAAGATAACCTATGATTATTTAAAAAATAATGTTCCATTTTATAAATCCAATTTATAAAAAACTCTATTTTAACAAAAACCATAGGGCAATGTATCGCGAGCGCAATTAAAAATAATAAAATGAAAGAGTATATTTATTCTAGAGCAGGCTAAAGTCTGATTTATATGAGTTGTAGGGGACAACGGTATTTTTACCTAAATATAAAAATCACGCATTTATACTTACAATTGGGTGGGCAAACGAATGTTGCCCACCCAGCAGCTACTTATTTTCTAACTCTGCTAATTTTTTCACAATAAAAGCATCCAATGCTTCCTCATCTATCTCCATTTTGTTTTCTTTTTTTATTTTTTTATAATATTCTTCTCGATCTGTTTCCCAGTCATCTGCTTCTAACTTAGCAATAATACCCTCTTTCACCTCATCAAAAGACTTAATCCCTGCTGGTATTTTTTTATTTACTTTTATTAAATGATAACCAAAGCGTGTTTTAATCGGCTCTGATAAGTCTCCTGGTTCTAAGGAAAAAGCAGCATCTGAAAAAGGTTTTACCATTTGTTTTTTAGTAAATGCGCCCATTTCACCCTTGTTCTGTTGTACCGATTTATCTTGTGACACTCGCAATGCGACTTCAGAAAAATCAGCCCCAGCTATTAATTCTTTTCTAATTTCTTTAATTTTCTCTAATGCTTTCTCTTCTGGTAACTCTTTCGTGGCAATCAAAATATGGGCAGCATCAACACGCTCAACTGTTTTATAATTAGACTTTTTGATGGTATAGAGTTGTTTTGCAAATTTAGAATAATCTTTTTTATTAGACTTCCTTTTATTATCCAACTTTAACAAAAACAAAGCATTATCCATAATCGCCTGTAGCCGTGCGGCATTCATCGGTTCTTTATCCAGCCCTTCATCCTTTGCCATTTTTGCCAGGAGTTGCTTTAAATATAACTGCTCTAACTGTTTTTTCAGCTGACTTTTATGACTCAATAATTCTTTTTGCGCATTAACAGGTGCGGTCTCTAGCAAAACCTCTACATTAACATCACTAACATGACTATCATTTTTATCTATTATTAAGTCTGCTGATACAGCCCTTACAGAAGACCATAAAAACATAAGAATAACAATTTTTTTACTCACCTTTACAAACTCCTTAAATAAAAAAGCAATTCTATTATTCATTACCTTTCTTTAATTAAATCATTAATTTTTCTCATTTTTACCCACTATATATTCTACATAGAAATAACCAATGTACATAGCCGTAGGGTGGAAAAGTGATAACCCATTCCCCTTTTCTACAAAATCAACAATGCCTGGTAATGCTATTGCAAATTCAGCCTACACTTCACATAAAAAAAGGGTGGTGCAATAATGCACCACCCTTTTTTACTTTAGTTAAATTAAATATTTAACTTTTCATCATATTAACGTTGCATATTATGTGGAAATACTTCTCCAAGATTTTGTCCAGCAATAGAACCTTTAGCCGCCATAAAACCAGATAAAGGAGCACCTGTTGCAGCACCGCCAACAAGAGTCCAAGAAACACCAGCTCCTGTACGATACAGAGCATCCAAGTCATAGGCGAAAGCAAAAGTTCCCCAGCCATTAACAAACCCTGTCGCTAGTGAAACACCTTGTAAATTAGCAGAACCCAATACAGATGCATTGTTAGAACCGGTAGCTGATAATGCCAAGATATTAACTTCATTATCGAAAGGAATATCAGCAGTTGGTGTATTTGTTACGAGTGGTGGAGAAAAGTCACCAGCAGAAACACTAGGTGAGTCAAATTGCTCTTCTCTATCATAATAATTGAATACTGATTTTAGATCATAATCAGAATCTAATCTCCAAACACCATTGTCAGCAGTGGCACCACCCCCGCTAGTCGCTCCAGCTATCGCTATATCACCTGTGGTTATTGCAATGGCAGCCGTTGGAGTATATTTATATCCATTTAAAATACCATGTTTTCTCATTGGAGCAGAAATCACCCAGTCTGTAGAGGTACCACCTTCTACAAAATACTGGTTTGACAATGAAGTCACTGTTAATGCATGCGCCATTGGCATTGGGTTAATACCTGATGGTACTTGAGTTCTTGGCAATACATTTGTATCATCAAGTCCAAAATCTCTTGCAACTATTCCCCAAGTTGTTAGAGTATTTGTTCTCAGACCCCCTGCATCCGCTACAGTATCAGTTGTTAGAACATTACCTGATGCTAAAGAAGGTAATAGGTAAAAGTTCTGATCCGAAGATAAGTAATGCTGTGCACTCGTTGAATAGTTAACGACTGAAACAGGTTCTGCAACAAACCCAGCAACATTGTTTATATCAATAAGAGCTGAACTCCCTGCCAAACCACCTGTAGGTGCATCAATTGCGCCCACAGATGTTATTGCTGAACCAACTAAAGGAGCAGCTGTTTCAACACCATCAGCAAACAAATTTGCTGTCGCAGGGGCAAGACCATAGAAAAGTGCAGCAGATGCTGTTAAAGCTCCACCCATAGCAGCATTATTAGGATAACCCGGTACGTTTGGATTAACTATATTAATCGCTCCAGCATTTGATGCAGCTCCACCCTGAACAAATACACCCTGTTGCCATGCTAGTTCAACTACATCACAGTTCGCTGGTGTCCCCGAACTATCATGTAATAGCCCTGAAGCGATTGTAATATCTCCACTAGCACCTGCACCATTCGTATCAACTACAGCAGTTTCATTAATTTCACCCATCTCAATCACTTCTAGGTAACCTTCACGCATATCTGCATTTTCAACAGAGTCATAAACGTCTCTAAAGGGAACAGGAGCACCTGGGAATTTAGGGTGTGTACATGTTTTGTCATTTGTTGACAATAAAACACCACCATCAGACGCTTGAGTTAAAAAGACTGTAAATATATCTTGAGGCGACATGTAGACGTTAAAATCTAAAACATCATTTGATGTTTTTGACTCACGAAAACGCATTTTTACCGCTTTATATTGGTCAGTTGTGTTTGTAATGTTAAATGATGTTGTAAAACCATTGTTTACATTATAGTAAGGGAAGATTAAAACTTGGCCTGTTGAACCGGCCTCGTTTACACTTACCGCTTGGGCATTTGGCACTAATGCCATACTAGACAAGCCTAAAACTGCAGCGGTTACTGCAGCGATTTTTGTTTTCTTGAACATTTATTTCTCCAAAGATTAAAAAACAAGTTTATAAATTTTATTGATCTGAAACGTGATACCACTGCCCTGTAGTGTGTCGTACCCAATGTTCCGTTGCCGGCCCATTAGTTTTGACATTTCCAAAACCCAATCCCGCTTTCATTTCAATATAAATACGGGTGGTAACATTACAACTTTCTTCCTTGCACTCTACATTTTCTACATCCACTTTTTTCCAGACACCTACTCCGCGGATTTTCTTCCTGAAATCAGAAAATGTATACAACTCCCTGTACTCTGGCGATTCGTAGGTAAAAGCTGTTTCCAACTTACCTTCAACTAACGCCGACCATCTATCCATACTGCGCTGCCTTACAACCTCCTCTGGTTTGCGCTCTGCGAGCAAGGCACACCCATTTACAACCAGTAAAATAAGGAAAATTCCACCCCACTTTACAATTATCTTTTTCACTCAACCCCCATGTCCAACGGCACTAAATTTAATTTAACAGTTGACAAAGATTGTTAACTTTGCCTTACAAATCAAAGTATAGTTACGATTTTAAAAAAGACAATAAACTAGCAAATAATTTTTCTTTTTTTATTACACCCTCTATTCTTACTAGCTTTCAAGGCTTTATACACATAAATTCAAAGTAGAAAAAGTAATAATAGTTGATTCTCACATAACATTTTTTTCATTTGATTATTTTGATAACACGCTCTCATTTTTACTTAAGAAGCCTAAGAAACAAAAAAATCTATACTTTATATATAGGCACTCATTCTGCCTTCTCTATATACTCCGCATGGTCAGGTCTTCTTTATTCTATTGGCTGATTTTTGCTGATAGCTGTGCATTTATGAAATAGTTGCAAAGCCTGCTATTCATCCATTTCAGTGCATTGCTCCCAGCAAAAAACAACTCAATATAAAAACCGAAAATCTGACCGCACGGAGTATAATGTTTTTTTTTCAAACGAGTTTTCATCTATGTTCGATACCATTATTATTGGCGCTGGCTTCGCAGGCTCTGTTCTTGCTGAACGCTTGGCAACACAACAAAACAAACGTGTTTTAATAATTGATAAACGTCGTCATATTGGGGGGAATTGTTATGATCGCTTTGATGAGCACGGTGTATTAATTCATCAATACGGTCCTCATTTGTTTCATACTGATAATAAAGCTGTCTTTGATTATCTTAGCCAGTTTACTCAGTGGACACAGTACCAACATGAAGTTTTAGCTTTTATTGATGGACAAAAAGTCCCCGTTCCTTTTAATCTTAATAGCCTGCACGCGTTATTTCCCAAGTCTCTTGCGGATTCTTTAGAACTTAAATTAATTGAGTCTTTTGGTTACGGTGTTAAAGTGCCTATTCTTGAGTTACGCAAAACAGATGATAAGGCACTTAAATTATTAGCGGATTATATTTACGATAAGATTTTTGTTAATTACACTGCAAAACAATGGGGCAAGAAACCAGAAGATATTTCTGCTGAGGTTACTGGACGTGTGCCCGTTCATATTTCTCGAGACAATCGCTATTTTCAAGATAAATACCAGGCAATCCCCAGCCATGGTTATACTAAAATCTTTGAAAACATGCTTGACCACCCCAATATTAGCCTACTACTCAACACGGATTTTAAAGATGTTTTTACTATAAACTTTGATTCAGGCGATATGCATTTTATGGAGAACCCATTTACGGGACAGTTAATTTTTACTGGATTAATAGATGAGTTATTTAACAGTCAGTTTGGCACACTGCCTTACCGTTCACTCAATTTTCAATTTGAGCACTTAGAAACCGATCAATACCAAGAAAAAACAACGATCAATTATCCAAATGATTATGATTTTACTCGTATCACTGAGTTTAAACATATTAGCAAACAGTCTATTTCTGGCACGACCATAGTGAAAGAATTCCCACAAGACTTTGATCGTAACGATCCAATAAAAAATATTCCTTACTATCCTGTGTTCACCCCAGAAAATAAAGAAAAACTAGACTATTATAATAACTTTGCCGAACCATTTAAAAACATTACGTTAGTTGGCAGATTAGCAGAGAACCGCTATTATGATATGGATGATATTATTGCTAGAGCCTTACAGGTTTTTTCTGACAAATTCACTTAATCTATTGATTCATTTGCCATGACTACTTAATTAAGAGTTTATATTATGCCTATAACAACCCCAGCAGTTTTTTTTCGCAGTTTATTGATCAGTATTCTGATCTGTTATAGCTCTTTTTCTTCAGCTCAAATAACGCCAAAAATTATAGGGGGAAAGCCTTCTAATTTGATACAGTGGCCTTGGATGGCAGGCATAGTGCTAAAAGGCAGATCTTCATTTGATGGTATTTTTTGTGGCGCTAGTTTAATTGCAAAAGATTGGGTTCTAACGGCAGCACATTGCGTTTTTGACGAAAAACGATCTACGATTGAGATCATCATTAATCAAGCAGACCTCGATAATAACGAAGGAGAACGCTTATCTGTTGATCGGATTCTGGTTCACCCATTATTTGATACTGAAAGTTTACTTAATGACATAGCCTTAGTTAAATTAAGAACGCCATCAACTAGCACTCCTATTACTGTTTTACCAACATACTCCATCGAAGATAGTGCAGGGCAAGATGCAATTGCATTGGGCTGGGGCACAACATCTGCTGTCGAACCAAAATATCCAAAACGGCTGCATCAGGCGGACTTGTCTATTATTAGCAATCCAAAATGCTTAACAGCATTAGTCGATGGGATCACTGAGAATATGCTTTGTGCTGGCGTTCCCTCTGCCAAGCAAGATACTTGTCAAGGAGATAGTGGTGGCCCATTAATCGTTTTTGATAGTCAAACCCAATCATGGCGTCAGGTAGGAATTACAAGCTGGGGAGATGGTTGCGCACGCAAAGGGTTTTACGGTGTTTATACTCGTGTTAAAAAATATGCATCGTTTATTTCTGATAATATTTGTTCAGCTAATGAGAAGTTGACTCCACCCTCATTGTCTTTAAGCCTTAATAAAGAACTCTTTGATGTAACAGCACACTGGAGCACATCAAATAAGGCCTCTGGCTATCGTTTACATTACGCTCCTTTTCCGCAAGCTCAGCCTATTTATACTTTGGATGTAAGTGAGATAACTCTCTTGTCAGCTAATTCAAGAGGTGCTTTTTATGTCGCCATGAGCAGTTATAAAAACAATTGTATAAGTGGTTTTTCTAATATAGAGCACTTTGATTTCAGGCAATAGCAAGCTTGTAGATTGGGTTAGGGATAGCTATAAAGACTGTAAAAGTAAAGCGACACATCACGATATAATTACCGTACAGAAAAAACCAGACTCTATTAAAACAATGGCATTCCAATGAATTCATCTATCAAATTAAGCATTGTTTTTCTTAACTTTAATAAACTTGCTGAAACAACAATTACAAGTAAAATACTGCAAGAATTATGTGCGAATCGAAATGATATAGAAATTATTGCTGTCGATAATGGCTCAGAAGATGGAACAGCTGAATTTTTACAGGCTCAATCCAATATTATTAGTATTTTACTTCCTGACAATAGTGGTATTGCTGGTTATAGTGCTGGCTTTATTCAAGCTCGAGGTGATTATTTATTAGTTTTAGATGATGATTCAAGCCCTAGTTGCCTTTCCGGCATTGATAATGCATTGAAGAAATTTGATCAGAATCCCTCTATTGGTCTTATTGCAGCTCATATTAATAACCCTGATGGTACTCCACAATGGAGCTGGCACCTCCCTAAAACGAATTCATTTTCACCGTCCCCTTTTTTTATTGGGTGTGGCTTCTTTATAAAACGAGATTTGTTTGAAAAGATAAACTGGTATCCAGACAATTTCTTTCTGTACCAAAATGAGGTGGATGTTAGTTTTCAGGTAGGTTTACAAGGCTATGAAATTTATTATGACCCTGACTGTATTATTATTCACCGGGGAATACCAAGTCAGCGCCCAGGTTGGCGACGTGTATTTTTTCCTACTAGGAATACCTTATGGTTAATAAGGCGTTATTATCCCCAACCTCAGGCAAGTTATTTGATTTTTTCTCGCTTGGTAATAGGTCTTATCCGTGCAATGACTTTTGGAGAAGTCAAATCGTATCTACGAGGTGCCCGTGATGGCTTACGACAACCTGTTCAAAAAAACTGTTTAACAGCTGACTTACGTCAACGATTCAAGCCTTTCTTTAAACAAAATAGCCTTATTCATCAACTGTTAAAATGTGCATAAAACATAATAAAAAAGAAGGGATTCCCTTATAACTCTTCCTGATTATCAAGGATCTTCCGCCAAAATATATTCCATTAATAAATAAGACCTAATAGTTGCGGCTCATCTACTAGAAAAGGCTTTCTAGGCGATGAATCCCCTCGAAATTCCATTTTCCTCTTTGGATAGGTATTCCACTGTTTCA
>JAGLDH010000139.1 GCA_023145835.1 Methylococcales bacterium | reverse complement strand
TCACCCGCTTTCTTCAAGAGGAGAGGGAATATAAGTACCCAAGTAAAATTAATTTGACAATTTTACGCAGGATTTTTTTCATTTTAGAAACCGAATAAATAGGCGCATAGCAAGCTACGAAACTATTTATTCGGTTTCTAAAATGGTAAAAAAGACAAGTAAAAAGTTAATTTAATTTTACTTGGGTACTTAAGTAAGAATCTATATAAACCGTTAATAGTAATATATAGCATTTACATACTCATTTGCTAGTATACTGATGTATACTTCGCGCGGTCACGGATGCGGATGCAGATTTTATAGCGAGTTGATTATTGTCGATAGCAAGGTACTGAAATGGGCGCATAGCTGGCATGAAGTTTACCTAGCGAAAAATAAACTTCACAGGCAAATTTATTGTCCTTTTTTTAGTAAATATTAGTTGTTTATAAGTACCCAAGTTAAATTAATTTAACTTGGGTACTTAGTCTGGTTAACTTGATTATCCTATCTGAGACACGCCAACACTTTATTTCTGATAGTGTGTCATTGAACATTAGAGACTGTAACAGCATTCCAGTTTTGAGTTTAAACCCTTTTTTGATAACAATAAATCAATGGGTTCCATAGTTTTTCATGCTGTTTTTGGTCATACATTCACTGTCTCGATAGTGAAGGAGCGCGAATAACTTTATTTAAGAGGCATAAATGTCGATTGAAAATTCTTTCTTCTTTGTTATCAAAAAAATAGATACGTACTATCGTGTCATTCAGATTAGCAAATTTCCCCACACCTTATGGAGACTATAAACCCTTAAAAAAACATTATGGCTAAATTACGCATATTTTGGGCAATTGTTAAGTATAAAATCGGTTTCAATAGAATAATATTTCATAAACATCACACCTATACTGTTATCTTCATGTCGAATTAGCAACCCATTGACTTTAAAATAAAAATCTATATTTTTAAGGATAAATTCTACCTCAACCATCTCCCTAAGTTTTAATCGACTAAAATCCCCATCTATCCCTACTCCTCCTCGATTTAAATCGCGTGTCATATACTGGCCTACTTCTGTATGACCACTTTTCAGCTTCACTTCTAATTTGACTAAAGTTCGTGAAAATTGTCTATGATTCATAATAATACTCCCAAACAAAGTTTTCTATCGTCCTTTATTCGTACTTAAGGTGACAGCCTTCAAGGGGGTTGAATTTGTCTCACTTAATGTACACAATTTGTCCGTTTCTAGAACGGCCTCCTAATACCTCTATAACATCGTCTATTCGCATCGGTTTATAATAAAAAAAACCTTGAATAACATCGATATTAAGTTGTATTAACAAATCTATTTGTTGTTGCGTTTCAACGCCCTCAACAACTACTTTTTTATTTAAATCTTGGCAAATTTGTAACATTCCTTTAAGAACAGCAAGTGCATCAGGGTTGTCGGTAATTGAATTTACAAACGTACTATCTATTTTTATAACGTCGAGGGGTAGTTTTAATAAATAACAAAGCGATGAATATCCAGAACCAAAATCATCAAGACATAGGACAAACCCCATCTTTCTTAATGCTTTCAAATGTTTGATTGCCATTTCACTTCTAACAATGGCATGCTCTGTTACTTCAAGCTCTATTCGGTGTATATCAATTTTTGTCTCTAGCATAATATTTTTTAATTCATCAACAAAGTTAATATGATGAAGAGAATTTACTGAAATATTGACAGAAATGGGATGAGTAATTTGTGGATACTTTTCGATGATATCCAGTGTTTTACGAAAAACGTACATGTCTATGTCAAAATAGATACCTGATTTCTCTGCTATGGGAATAAAATCATTAGGCGGTATTAAACCTTTAGTTGGATGATCCCATCTAATCAGTGCTTCATAACCTACAATTTGTTTTTTTGATATTGAAACTTTAGGTTGTAGCATTAAGAATAACTCGTTATTCAAAATTCCAATCCGCAATTCAGATAAAATTGATCTACGGTTGATCGCTTTTTTTTCATCTTCAGGCTGAAATTCCTGGCCTGCCCCCCTATTATTCTCTTTCGCTTCTTTCAAAGCTATTTTTGCATGGCACAGTAACAGGTCGATATCAATTTTCTTTTGACTTACCTTACAACTCGATGCTCCCATGGTTAAACCTAGTCTTATAGGGTTATTTTCCACGACAAAAGGAACCGAAAGTGCCTGTATTAATGTTTTTAACTGCCATTGAGTATCAGCTAAAGCAATTGCAAATACATCAGTATATATTCGTGCAATAACGCCTGGTCTGGGGAAAATAGTTTTTAAAGTAGCAGAAACAGCGCCTAGTATTCCATTGCCATAATCAAAACCATGACTTTCATTAATATCGTGAAAAAAATCGATATCAATAACAAAAACAGTAAGGGTGTTAATTGTTTGTTTGAGTAACTCTTTTGAGTACTCTAAAAAACCAGTACGATTATATAATCCAGTAAGAGAATCGTAATAAGCATCGTGATTAATTTGAGAAAAGTACTTGGCATTTTCTAACCCAAGTGCAATATTTAAACAAAATATTTTTAATATTTCTTTATCTATCTCCTTTAATAGTAATACACCTTCAATCATGATAATACCATTCCATAATGAAGGCGTTTCAAAATAGAGCACAGTGACATTGTCTTCTATGACATGGCGTTTTAATAAGAGTGCTTTTTTCATCACCTGTCTATTTATGTCAGGTGTAAATTCTTCAATAGTTTTACCAAAGTTTTTTTTGTATTTTTCGGTTACTGCGATAGCTTGGTAAACAATTATTTCATTTTTATTAAAAGCATAAGAACCTTTTAAAGGTTGTTGTGAAACAACTATAATGCCTAAGGAGTCTAAATTAAATAAAACGTTAATTTGTTGAAGAACACCATTAGAAAACTCATGTAACGAACGTTCCTTCATTAGACTAGCAGAAGCTTTTATCACCTTTCTTAGCCCTTTTCTGCTTTCATTTAAAACACTTAAGTGTTTAAAAGACCGAATGGCTGTCGCAATGGTAATAAACAGTTTATCTCTAGTTAATTCATTTTTAGTTTTGTAATCATTAATCTTGTATTGAGAAATTATATCCTCTTCAATCACATAACTGGGTTGTCCTGCCCTTATAATAATCTGTATATTTTCTAGTCGCAGTTCCTGACGAATACGATAAGCTAACTCAAGCCCAGCTTTGGGGCTCTCCATTACGACATCAAGCAATACTACCGCACAATCGCTGTGTTTTTTAAGTAGTTGGAATCCCTCTTCACCAGAAAATGCACTAATAAACTCAAGATTACCTCCTTGAATTTGAATTCCTGATAATGCTAATTTAGTCGCATCATGTACACTTTTATCATCATCAATGATGGCTACTTTCCAATCATGGTTTTTCTGCTTTATGGCTTGATTTGTCTCCTTGTCATCCACTATTTTCAAGAATAAATTATTCATCAAGAGTCTCTTTTGCCATAGGAGCAACTAAAGGTAAAATCATTTGAAAGGTTACCCCTATTTGACTCTCAACAGAGATATCCCCCCCCATTAAACCGGTAATAATATTATGTACTATATACAAACCAAGTCCTGATCCTCCTTCACCCAGTCTTGTTGTATAGAAAAGATCAAAAACCTTGTTTAAGTTCTCTTCATTAATACCTTTACCATTATCAGAAAACAAGAGCTTGACACTATTCCCTTTTTGATGAAAACGAATGACTATATCCCCATCATTTTGACCATTAAAACCATGTAAAAGAGCATTGTTAAATAAGTTGGTAATAACCTGTCCTAAATCCCCTGGATAGCTATCTATTACAATATCATCAGCACCTTCAATGTTTAATTTTACATTTGTACCCTTTATTCTGTGTTGCAGTGTGACCTTAATTTCATTGAGCTTTTTAGACAGATTAAATTCACGTCGATGACTACTTGCCTGGTCAACAGCCACTTGTTTGAAGCTTTGGATCAAATTCGAAGCATGTTCTAATGAATTTTCTAATATTGTTAAAGACTCCACAGACTCTTGTTCAAACTTTGCAAGTGATGAAGATTTAAGCTTCCCTGTTTTAATCGCTTTAAGAAAATCTTTTATTTTAGTACTCAATGTTGATGAGATAGTGACGCTAGCGCCAATCGGAGTATTGATCTCGTGAGAAATACCGGCGACTAATGTACCTAAAGAGACCCTTTTTTCGTTAGCAATAATGTTAGACTGGGTCATTTTTAATTGCTCAAGTGATCTGGTAGCCATATTTCGTTCAAGAAGATGTTCCTCTTGTCTATGTTGTTCTCGTCGCCTTAAGTCATCAAGTTCGGAAAGCTCACTTTGAAACTGCAACAAACTGAAGAAAACATCAGTTAATTCATCGTTGTGATTAATCATCGACAATTGAACATTTTTTTTTCCCTGACGTAGTCTATCAACAGCTGTCGAAACATTTTCAAGTGGTATAAAGATTGTTTTGTGTATGTAAAAAATAATAAGATAAAGTAAAACAATCGTTAGTGAGGCTAAGACTAAAATGATGATAAATATTAAATTCGACAACCTATTGAGATTCATCATCGAATCATTTACTTTTCTCTGAGCTTGCTCAGAGAAATCCTCAAGTAGCATCTCAGCTTCTTTGATTTCATTTTGTTCTAATTTTTCAATTATTTGTAATGCTCTGATCTTATCTTGAGCATCATAATAACCAAATACATGTTCTCCTCCTGCTTTTAATTCTTTATATAATCGTTCGATTTCGTTAATTCGAATAATTTCTTTAGGTTTTTGATTTATTGGTTTTAATTCAGCAAGAAATATTTCAAATTGTAATGCATCATTATAAAATGCCTGGCGTGCACTTAAGTCCCCCGTCTCATAACGCCCTAAATCAGATAGCATATCCTCTGCTTCATCGACAAGTTTCAAATAAAGTCGAGTTTTAGGTAAATCATCATGAATTATATCTTTATTTTTTTTATTTTCTCCAACGACAGAAAAGTCCTCGTCCTTCATTTCATTCAACAATCTCTCTAACGGCCAAACTATGTCACCAGACATCGAATTAATTTCCCTGTCCACTTGCTTCTTATCATCAGGATGAAAATCTTTAAAAAGATGCTTCGCTACTTCTTCATGAAAATATTCAACAGTACGAATACTTTTCTCTATTTTTTCTTGAGCCTTATCATTGTTATTAGGAATGAGAGCACGAAAATGATGAAATTCTTCTAAATTATCAAAATACTCTTGTTCTTTCTCTTCATCACCCAGGATATACTCCAACAAGTTGAAATTCATATCTCGCAATTTTTCTAACATGGCCAAACTATTAAGCGTCTCAGGCATATCATGCTTAGAAGCGTGCTTTATTATATTGTTAATCTGATAATTAAAATAAAGCTGAATGCCTGAGTTTAAAATAATCACAATTATCACACTTCCCAGTAATAAGTTGATTCTGTATGCAACTGACTGGCGTTTCATAATATCGTCATTTATTATCAAGATACTCAAGCAATTCATCCAGCGGCATCGGGTGATGAAAATAAAAACCCTGGATATTCACATTCTGATGAATAGACGATATTTTTTGCAATTGTTTTAGTGTTTCTACTCCTTCTAATATGACCTCTATCTCTAAGGATTTTATTAATGCAATCATACCTTTTAGTAAATTTATATCTTTTTTTCTCTCAACAATATCACCAATAAACTCACGATCAATCTTGATAATATCAACAGCAAATTTTCGAATATACGAAAATGATGAAAACCCTGTTCCAAAATTGTCAATACAAACTCTAAATCCTTTTTCTCGTATACTATCGATCTTTTCCATAACTAACGTAGGGTCAGTATCAAACAAAGACTCAGTAACTTCAAAACTCATATAAGAGCGTAAGGCTTCATTCCCTTTAAATAAATCATCTAAAAAAACAATAAACTCGTCATCATAAAACTGATGAATCGATAAATTAATTGATACACAAGGGAAGCCTTTATGAGTTATCAGCACATTAAAGATTTGCTGAATAAGCTTTATAGTAAATTGTTTAATTAACCCTCGCTGTTCGAGTAATGGGATAAATTTTTGAGGCGCAATAAACTTTCCTTTATGTTTCCATCGGGAAAGTGCTTCAACACCTTTAATATTGCCTTGCAAATCATAAATAGGCTGAAAATATGGGGAAAAACAACCATTATTTAAAGTTTCATCCAATACTGATATTAAGTTAATATTTTCATGCATCTGTAACTGCATTGTTTTATTAAAGATTACGTAGCAATTTTTACCGCGTTCTTTCGCTGAATACATAGCTTTATCAGCCATAGATAGAATAAACGAAATATCTTGCTGACTTCGCTGTTCTCGACCGTGATGATAGATCCCCAAACTACCTGAAACACTCATTTGCTGTTTATTGGGAAAATCGACAGGAGCCGATATTAACGATAATAAATTATCGGCAATCTTATTCATGTGTTTACCAGACCCAATGCCATGCATTAATATGATAAACTCATCGCCACCGAGCCTTGCGCAAACATCACTGCTACGAATAAAATTACGCATGCGTTTAGAGATTTCAACAAGAAGTAAATCACCCGCATGATGCCCCAAGATATCATTTATAGTTTTGAATCCATCAAGATCAATAAAAATCAAGGTAAACATATAAATATTATCGTTGACGCATCGGTTAACCGCATTATCAAGTTCTGTTATAAAAGCATGTCTATTAGGCAGCCCTGTTAGTGAATCAATCAATGCTAACCGTGCTAAACGTTGTTGTTTTATAATTTCTTCTTTTACCTTACCTTGAAGCTCTTCTGTATGATCAATAAGATTTTTCTCAAGTTTTGATTTTTTTTGTTTTAACAAAAACTGTAATGACGTCAACTCTCTACAATTACTAAGTAACAGTAAATGATACGTTTGATTGTCAAATACCTCTTTGTTATATTTAGCAATCAATTTTTCATCATTATATTGAAGCAACTCAATGTCCTGTTTTTCATCCTGATCCATTAAATGAACATTTAACCAATTAACGAATTCGGGGAATATAGGATGCATCAAATCCATACAATCTTGCTTAACTGTCTGCTTAGATGACAAATTAAACATCTCTGTTGCAGCAAGATTCCAAATGACAATACGATGATCTGAATCTATCACAATCAAAATATCACCCAAATAATCTAGAACTCTATTTTTAAGCATTTGCCTGTCCTGAAGAGTGATATATTTTTTAATAGCATATAATGATTTTTTAAGACTTTTAAATGGATAAACCCCTGGCGTCTTAAGTGATATAAAAGCCTCTTCACCATATTTCTGATTCTCATTATCATTTAACAAAACTGTCAAGATATTTATCCTTCATAAATAAAAGCGATCACTCTTCTATATTTAAATATTTTCAAAGAATCCATAAAACGGCTCCTAATAAGGTTATATTCCTAATTTAGCAACCTTATTATTGCTGATAGGCCAATCACTTAATGCGTTGATAGACATAGGTTTTGCAAAGTAAAACCCTTGTATTGAATCACAACCAATCTGCTTAACTAATTCTAAATCGTCAATATTCTCAACGCCTTCAGCAATAGTTTTAATACCTAAACTTTTAGCTAACATGACACAAGACTCCAATATCGCTTTTTTTACTTTATTTTTTTTTGCACCATGAACAAAAGATTGATCCATTTTCAACTCCGTAAAAGGAATATGATTAAATCGTTCCATTGTTGAATACCCTATTCCAAAATCATCAATAGACAGGCCAAATCCTTTAAGTCTTATACGTGCCAAAATATCCAAACTAGTCGTTGAATCTTTTTCAAACATTGATTCAGTAATTTCGATGATAATTTGTCTAGGTGATAAGTTACGTTGTTCAAGTTCTTCTATAAGAATTCCAGGTAACCTCAAATCAGTTAAACTCGAGATAGAAAAGTTGATAGAGACGGTAAAAGAAGGGTTATCAGTCATCACTTGCTTACAGTCATCCAACACTTTCGAATAAATTTGTCTGGTAAACATCTCCATTAACCCAAGCTTTTCTGCCAAAGGAATAAAAACATCGGGAGGAATATCCCCCATTGTTTCATGCTTCCAACGTGCTAACGCCTCAATACCTACCATACATTCAGAATGACAATCTATTTGAGGTTGATAAAGAACTGACAAAGAATTATTTTGTATAACATGTTGTAATTCAGTCTCTAAAGATAACGTATCATAGTGTTTCTTTAGAGCATAAGGTTTCATTTGATGTTTGTTTAATAAGGAACACAATGAAAAATATTTAACAGGCGTGTGAAGTGTTCCAAGTAGATTTATATGATGTCTATGTGCCATTTCTTCAGTAGCAAGACCAAGATGTTCACTTTGACTATTGATACAAATTAAGGAAATACTTTGGGGTAAATCACTTAAATTACGAATTAACTCTATACCATCGAGATCTTTCATATACAAACCGAATATAACAATATCTATCGGAGCAAAATAGACTTTTTCTATCGCTTCTTTAGCACTATCGGTAGTCATAACATTTGATATTCTCATTAGTTTTAAGAAAACCACTATTGATTGAACAGTGTCAATATCATCATCAACTATTAAAACATTCAACTTTCTTCGCTTTATATTCATATGCAATAACCTGTTTAATCAGATGATACAAATATACTCCTTACATATTCATTTACTATTATACTGACGTATAAGACTAAACCGTTTCACTCAAACGTTAGAGAGTCAGATTCATAAGCAACATCAACAACACCTCATCGTGATCGAAAAGAATAATTCATCTTCACGAACAAAACTATTAATCAAAAAAACAGAGAATTTTCATTGCCTTATTCAACTTTTTACCTGATTATCAAGGATCTTCC
>JAGLDH010000138.1 GCA_023145835.1 Methylococcales bacterium | reverse complement strand
TTCCTTACAACCTTATGTTTTAAAGAGAACACTCATGAGAATATTATGAAATTTCACTTCCCGTTATTTATTGCTCTAACCGTGGCTAGCTCTATGCCTATTACTGCAGTTGAACAAGCTTCAACTGAAAGGCTTAATGAAGTTGAACGTCTAGGACGGCATGTTATGCCTTTCGACTTAAATAAAACTTTACATGTATTTTCTAAGACTGAGGATGGAGGTATTCAACAAGTTATCTCAAAAAAACCATTAAACAAATCACAAATAATACTAACTCAAGAACACTTAAAAAAAATAGCAGCTGAATTTAAACAAGGAAACTTTACAGATCCTACAAAAATTCATGGTAAAGATATGCCTGGATTAAATGCTTTAAAAAATGCAAAACCTGGCTCAATTATTATTAAATATCGTGAATTAGAAAATGGAGCTGAAATAACTTATGCTACGAAGACCCCAGAACTTATTACCGCTATACATCAATGGTTTGATGCCCAACTAAGTGACCATGCTCGACATTCAACTAAGGATCATTCTCAGCATATGATGCACAATCAATAGCTCATTAATTAATCTAAGTGCTGCTCTCAAAAAATACGGGTAATTATTCGATTTTATTTTGATTAAAATAATTTAGTAGAAAACTCACAAAAGAGGAAAGTTTTGCGGGATAAAACTTTTTTTGTAAATAAGTCGCATATATTGGTAAAGCAGGCATATGGTACTCAGGTAAGATTTCAATTAACGTACCCTGCTCTAAATAATCACTCACCGATAATTTAGGTGTTCGTATAATTCCCATACCTAACGCTGCTGCCTGCGATAAAGCTCTGCCATTATTAGTGGAAAAATACCAGTCATTTTTTATTTTCTGAATATCCCCATTGTTATAAAAAATCCAATACTCCCCATGGGGAGTATTAACATAATGAAGACATTGATGTTTAGCCAATTCATGTAAGGTTTTAGGGCAACCATTTTTTTTAATATAATCTGGAGAAGCGTAAGTCCCTAATTCAGTCTCCATAATTTTTCTAGCGACTACACCCAAGTCTAAATTATCAGTCACTAAAACAACAAGATCAAACAAACCATCTCTTAAATTTTGATATTTATTATCTAACAACAATGAAATCTTTACATCTGGGTTTTCATATTGATAGGCTTCAATTGCAGGCACCATATAAACGCCTCCAAAATCAATAGGTGCGCTAACTTTGAGTACACCTTTTACGCTCCCCCCCATTTGTGAGGTTGAATCATCCAGTTCAGCTAGTTCTTGTAGAATATGTTTACTTTTTTCATAATAATTCTGCCCAACTTCTGTTAGATTTAAACTGCGAGTTGTTCTATTTAATAAAACAACCCCTAAAGAACGTTCAAGCTGGGCAACATATTTACTAATCATCATTGCGGATAAATTCATTTCCCTTGCGACAGCAGCGAAAGTGCCTAATTCAACACTGCGGCAAAATACTTTTATATTATTTATTTTATCCATCTACATTTCTTCACTAACACTATAAACCTAAAGTTTATTTTTTATAAACCATATCACTCTTGTACAAATATATCCTATTTATATAATTAGTACCGGAGATAGTTAAAACTCAAAACAAAAGGAGATTAAAACATTTTTTCAAAAGCCTTTATATACTTCTGTGTGGTCATGCTTTAAATGATCTTTTTGAGATATTTATTTTTAATAGCAAGTTACAAAAAAACGTAAAAACAATACGACATAGCTGTTTCAGCAATATTGTTATTAGAATTAATCAATCGAATAGAAACAATTAAACATGACCGCGCGTAGTATATATAGACTTATTTATTCTTCATTCTATTACTAATAAACTCTAAAATCAGCAAGAACCTTTAAATAAACGACTTCCCAAAACATATACACTACTATAGCTCATAAAACACTGAGACACCGTCACCAAAAAAATATTAATTCCAAAATTGATTTTATGACGTTTATTTATATCGAACACTTATTTACCAAGAACCGCTTCACTATTCATCTAACCTCTACTTAAATCCTACCTCTCGTCTTTTACAATAAAAAATCTCACTGTAATTACTCTTTTTCTTTTTTTCAACTGACTAATTAATATACTTATTGTTTAGTAAGCTTGACCTTTTATTGGTTAGAAACAATTTTTAAAAGTTTAGTAATTCAATATTATTGAGCTATACTTTTGTATATCTAAATTTTAATATATAATTAAACTCTAATTAATATAATCAAAGGCTCCTTTTTAATACATCTTTGGAGATAACTATGAAAAATTTTATTTATCAACGTCAATGGGGCTGGTTAGCAAGTGGAATAACTCTCGGGCTTGCATTCCTGCTTGCAGTAGCATTTGTTAAACCTGTTGGAGTATCTACACAGTTTGTTATTCTGGATGGTATTGTCTGGGATATTTTTTCAGATGATGTCACTATAGAAAGTAGCACATCAAAAACAGGCTACTCTAGTACTAATGCCTATCTAAATAAAGGTGGGGGGAAATATGCCAAAAATATCGCTAATCCTCTCAATTATAGTTTTATTTTCGTTTTAGCCATGGTTGCTGGTGGGTTTGTTGGAAGTAAACTTCAATCTGATAAAGTTGAAAAAAATGAGATTTATTTTATACCCAAAATTTGGGAAAAACGATTTGGGAGCTCATTAAATAAACGTTATCTAGCAACTTTTTTAGGTGGTATATTAGTTTTATTTGGAGCTCGTCTAGCAGGTGGTTGTACAAGTGGTCATATGATGAGTGGCATAATGCAAACTTCTTTAAGTGGATACTTGTTTGCCTTAGGTGCTTTTGCAACCGCTGTTCCTGTGGCGATTATGATGTATAACAAGGAAGAATAAAATGAATATTATATTAGCAATTATATTAGGTTTATTATTTGGCTTTGTATTACAAAAATCTGGAGCAGCAAACCCACAAAGAATTATAGACATGTTACGTTTAAAAGACTTTCATTTAATGAAAGCCATCGCTGTTGGTATTGGAACCAGTAGTTTTTCATTATTTATTTTACTTGCTATCAATGTTATTGATGTCGCACATATAGGTGTAAAAGCATCCTATGTAGGTGTTATCATTGGCGGTGCTATTCTTGGATTGGGTTGGGCAATTTCAGGTTTTTGTCCTGGTACAGGAGTAGTCGCCGTAGGTACTGGACGAAAAGATGCAATGTTCTTTATTGTAGGTGGTTTGCTTGGAGCATTTATATACACATTACTCTATGGATCTTTAAAAACAACTTTTCTATTTGACAGTTTAGGAGGTAAAGCAACACTTGCTGCTACTGGAAGTTCTAAATACATTGCTTTGTTACCTTCAGCGCCAGCATTTGTGATAGCGGGAGGAATAGCAATTTCATTTATTATTATTGCTTGGAAACTTCCTAATAGTCAGTCTAACCAAGTATAAGATTAATAATATTTTTAATCATTCTAACTTTAATACGGAAGTTTCCCTATACTAAAAATTGGGATAACCTCCGTACTAATTTCTGTTACAACAGTTAAAAAAATGCTCCTAAAAAATAATATTTAAAACTTATTTTTATAATTAATTTTTATGAGGTAATTCCACTTCTGTAATTACGCCAGCATCTGGGTTATTAAAAACATCCATATCAATCTCATTTTCTCCAGCGGCAACAATACAGCTCACTGTAGCATCCCCTGATATATTGACTGCCGTACGAACCATATCCAGCAAACGGTCTACCCCTAAAATCAAACCAATACCTTCCACTGGCAAACCTACTTGGTTAAATACCATTGCCAGCATGATTAATCCAACCCCAGGAACACCAGCAGTACCAATAGATGCCAATACTGACATTCCTATAATAGTTAAGTATTGATTCAAACCAAGGTCTATTCCATACACATTGGCTATAAACACAGTTGCAACGCCTTGCATAATCGCAGTACCATCCATGTTAATAGTCGCACCAAAAGGCACTGTAAAAGATGCGATAGAATTATGAACTCCTATTCGCTTTTCTACTGCTTGTAGAGTAATAGGGATTGTGGCATTTGAACTTGCCGTACTAAAGGCAAAAATTTGTGCTGACCTTATTTTTTTAAGAAAAATTAATGGATTTAATTTTGCCATTGTTACCAATAGTAAATTTAAAGTTCCAAATGCATGAATTAATAAACAAACAATAACAACAGAAAAATAGCCAATCATAGGAAGAATTAAACTAAGCCCCTGTTCAGAAAAAGTTTTCGCCATTAAACAAAATACTCCTATTGGCGCAAAGTCCATCACTAGCGTTACAACTTTCATCATCACTTCATTGAGTCTTTCTGCTCCGCCAGCAAGTTTCTTTCCTGTTTCTCCACTCATTAACATAGCAATTGCAAACAAAATCACAAAGAAAATAATTTGTAGCATTTCCCCATTAGCAAAAGCATTAATAGGGTTACTGGGAACTATATTAATAAAAATATCAGTTAAGGGCGGCGCATCTTTTGCCACAAAACCCGTATTCTCAATAATAGGTGTTTCTCCACCTTTTCCTGGCCCAATCATAATAGCAACAGTTAGTGCAAGTGTTATCGCCATAGCTGTTGTCAGCATATATAATAAAAATGCTTTTAAGCCAACACGCCCTAACATTCCGACATCACCAATACCACATACACCGCAAATTAACGAAAATGTTACCAATGGGACTACTAACATTTTTAATGCATTAATAAACATGCTTCCCACTACATGAAAAATTCCCCCCACAATATATGTTTGTACAAAATCACTCCCAGAAGCAAAACTATTCAGTGTGCTGCCAAGTATTAGGCCAATACCCATAGCGATCAATATTTTAGTAGTTATTGACATTTTTTTTTTCATGAAGGCTCCATATTGAGGTTAATGATTGATATTCAATCGTTTTCAATCATACCTTTTCATTTAAAGAAATGTTAGGGAAAAAGAAGTGAGTCGTCAGTTTTAACAACTGAGTGGAAAGAGTATCTTCATGTTTTACCAAAAAAGACATTTAAAAATGATTAGTACTCCCCAAAAAACCAAATATTCTTACCAAGAAGTAAAATCTTACCTATAGTTTGATTAAAGAGTAAATCACTCAATATTATTTCATTTAAAAAGGAAACATCAGCTAATGACTAAAAAATCTTTTAATATATCGTTAGGAATTTTAATCACACTTGCAGTAGTTTCATACAAATATATTACATCGGCTGTGCCATTAACATTAGAAGAAATATCGTCCACAAACTATCATATAGGAACTAACACGATTGCTAAAACTTAATGACCTTCTCTGGTATTCGTTTCTTTAGTGTAGAATATTTTAACCATTATAATTATTAAGAATAAAACGGGTTCTTGATTGTTAATAATATTTATTTGTTACGCGTTATCAACAAATAATCAGTAAATAAATTTAATTGTAATAATTGCTGACTAATAGAAAATAAATGACTCATTTTATAAAGATGTTGCTTAGCAGAGATTAACTGGTTTTCTGATAATAAATCTAGAATTTTCTGGTATTGTTGTTGAATGATAAAGTTTTGAAAAATAGTTGCGACTCTAGTCTTTTTTAAAAGCAAGGAATGGTCTAAAGCAGCCAAACTTTTTTCTGTCTCATTCTCTATCCAATATTTTATTGATTTTAAAAGCCACTGGTGTGCCGCTTTCTCAGCTTTATTCACTAACCTTAAATCAGCCTTACATCTTGGACATATTTCTGTTTCTTTCAGACGAACATGACAACAAGGGCAACGTTCTATCATGATTCTAAGTAATAAATAATATCTTTTAATTGAGCGACAGGATTTTCTAATCCGTCAATATTATCTATTTCTGCATACTTTGTTATCGTCTTAATTAAATCTGTCATATCTTCTTTATCTTCCTTAGAAATATGATCAAATAATCCTTCTGCTTTGGCTATTAATTGTCGAGCTGAATCAATTTCTGGCGCAACAAAAGGTTCATCATCTTGCTCGTATAAAGTAGAATCCAGCTTTCCAAATAATGAAGTAATACGTTGTTTAGCCGACTCTAACTTTCTATTTTCAACACTAGAAAATGCATTTTTGATGGTAATTGATTTCTCCATCCCTGTCGACTTTTCCGATGCTGACACATGTAAAACCCCATTTAAGTCGAGTTCCAATGTAAGAATAATCACATTACCTGCTTTTACATCCTGCAACCCTTCAACCCTAAACTCACCAATTTTTACATTATTTAAAGCATCGAGGTTTTCTCCTTGATAAATGCTGATATCTACAAATGCTTGTCCATGATAATTAGTGGTGAACGCCTCTGTTTTTTTGCTCGGCAACACACTGTTTTTATTAATAATAGGGGTGAATACAAAAGGATAATCAGAACCTTCCAGTTGGCCAATAGCACTTGTACCGTAAGTATAGGGAGTTACATCAACCAATACAGTATCTACTTGTTGTCCGTTTATCATTGCAGCTTGAATAGCTGCCCCCATTGCAACACATAAATCAGCATCTATTTCACCATGAGGTTCAAATCCAAACTCATTAAATAAACGGGTACGAATACAAGGGGTTCGAGTCGACCCTCCGACCAAAATAATTTCATTAATCTCTGAAGCCTTTAATTTAGCTCCTTTTAATGCAATATGAACAGTATCCATCATGGAATTGATATAATCATCAATCATCTGTTCATATTCCACCCTAGATAATTCTAACGACAAATGTATTGCGACTCCATCTTTTTCAAGTAAATATTCTTCATTAATTTGCGCATAAGGTTGATCCGAAAGAGTCAATTTTGCATTTTCAGCTGCACGGGTAAGTCTTGCCATTGCTTTACTGTTACAGCTAGCATCAACTTGGTCATTTGTTTTTAGATATTCAAGCAAAAAGTTGATAATCTGTTGGTCAAAATCATCACCTCCTAATTGGTTATCACCATGACTGGATAGAATCTCAACGACTCCAGACTCAATAGTAGCTACAGAAACATCAAATGTTCCTCCGCCAAGATCAAACACTACAATATGTTTAGGTTCAGTCTGCTCAGCATCGTAAACTAGTGCAGCCGCAGTAGGTTCATTAATCATCCTTACTACATCTAAGCCTGCAATCTCCCCCGCTTCTCTAGTCGCTTGTCGTTGTGCATCTGAAAAATAAGCAGGAACCGTAATAACTGCTTTGCTAACAGGTTGTTGTAAATAATTTTCTGCAATCTCTTTAAGCTTTTTTAAAATTATGGCAGAAATTTCCTGGGGCGTATAAGTTTGATCAGCTAAATTAACCTGTACATTTTGTCCCATTAACCGTTTAATAGATTTTACAGTTCGCTCTGGATAAACCAAATACTGGTTTCGTGCTGTTTCCCCCACTATAACCTTACCAGTATCATCTCTACCGACAAAAGAAGGTAACATTTTTTTATCATTATCAGTGATAATCTTAACTTTACCTTCTTCAACAATGGCAACTTCTGAGTTAGTTGTGCCTAAATCAACACCAATAATTATTTCATTCATCTGTTTCCCAAGGGATGTAGTTTGTTTACCTTTACATCAGCTAAGCGTAATACTTGATCGTTAAATATAAAACCTTTTTGCAACTCTTCCAATACGATACCATTTCCATAGCTAAGGTTATATCCAGTTTCCAATGCACTCATTATCTTTGGATCAAATGATTTTCCAACACAATCAATCGTCTGTACTTGGTAAGATTGTAAGCATTGTTCAAAACGTTTAATAGACATGTTCTGCCCCTGCATAAACCTTTCAATAAAGCGAACATCTTTTGGTCTAGATTTTTTAAACAAACTAGAAATAGGTCGATAATGTTGTAAAGTCTTTACACCAGCATTCAGCCGATCATATAGTTCTACCATATCCAGCAGCATACCTTTCTTTATATCGAATTGCTGTTGTTCCAATTTTTGTTTATATAGAGCAAGTTCTTCTATTAAGGCTTTATTATCTTCTTGCACTGTTTTCAATACAGAACTGAATATATCAAGTGAATTTTTATAGTGCCTAGCTTCAACTTTTACTTCAGTTTTCAGCTCTGTCATTTCACTCAATAAGGTGTGTAAATCAGGCTGGTTTTGCAATACTTTCTGACCAGGAATATCCTGTTCCAAAAAATGACGAAATTCATTTAGTAATTCATTTTTCTCTATCTCTGAGCTCATGGCTTTTCTTCGTCTCCTAACTCATTTAATAAACTTGATTTATCCACACTTTTATTTAATAGTTGCTTAAAAAGATCGGAGGTTATAGGCTTGTTCTTTTCCGTATGCAGTGCTTTATTGATCAATAAATCAAAATCAATATCAGGAAGTGTAAATAAAGTATATGACACTCTACTCTTATGATCTTTAATGGATGAATAAGCTTCATGTATTAAACGAAATTGTTGTTGATCACTATCGGGTGGATTAGCTTTAACTTTACCCAAATATGCCTGTTTAATATCAGTATCATTGGCGCTTTCTACAACATCTAAAATTTGATACGGTGTCATCATGTTTTATAAAAAGTTAGGAGTATTATTTGAAACAACATCAAAATATTCAAGTACCTTTTCAATACCAATATTAATTTCAATACCTGATTGTTCAGCTGCTTTTACAACAATGAGAGCGTTAAATAAATCTGGCTCCTGCATCATGGCTAATAAAATGTCATTATCATCATGATTTAACAACTGAGCAATCTGTTCTAACGAAGTTTGTTTCGATAGTCTTTCAACCGGCTCTTGAAGTTGTATCAGTATTTCATCAGATAAATCCCCAAATAGTTGCTCCATTGGGTCATCACTAGATTGCTGATGTTGATCTGTAAATAGGTTTTGGAAAAAACGAGTCATTTTTCCAGGGTGTGCCAACTTATATTGTTTAAGAAAGTCATCAATCAATACAATAGAACGGTGATCATTTTCCTCTCTAGCTAGCTCTAAATATTGTTGCAATCTACGAAGATTAATATATGAGCAATGTTCTGCCTGATTTTTTGTTTCAGACTGAACCTGATAATACACCCAAATGGGTTGAGGCCATTTTTCCAAAGCCAGTGTAGCAAAACCGTTCAATAAATCATAATGATGAATGAGATTTATTTGTTGAGATAAATTTAGCCATAATTTTTCATCTTTAATCTGCTGCAATGATTTTAATAATATTGGTTTTATCTGATCCAAAGCCTTATGAAGAAATTTCTGATAAGAACCCTCATTCGTATAACTCTCAATTTGTTCTATTAATTGAGAAAGTTCCTCAGATGATAAGCTATATTGATCTATTGGTATAGTTATATCAGTTTCTAACAACCCTAGTACTAACGCTTCCATTGAGGCCTTAAACTGCATATTAATTGGATCACTATAAAGCAGCTTTAATGTCTTGATAATATCTTCCTGCCCCGTAGATAAATTGCTTTGAATAAATATCAAATAATCTCGAATTAGCTGCGATTGAGCCATATATGATACGGCTAAATTGAGTTCTTCAATATCTACAAATTGCTGTTCAGCTAGGACATATTTTTTTTCTGTTATAAGCTTTTTTACCTGGCTTAAATGGACTACAAACAACGTCTGTTTAGCTTCACTATTCTGTGGTTCAATTTGAAGGAGTCTCTGTGCATACTTATTAACTTGGGTAGTATCGTTTTGATTATTAGCCACCCGCATCGCTAATATCAAAAAATCGACATCCTGCGGAAATCTGTCTAATGCTTGGTTTAACCAACGCTGATAAATTTCTTGTTCTTTATTGGCATAATCGTCAAGAACCTTCAAATAAGTATCCTTATCATCTGGATCATATTGTAAGCTTTTTGCTAAGTAATCAATTAGTACAGCAACTTCCTGTTGTTGATCTGCAATGCGTCGATAAATGAGTGCAACTTTAAGCCCCCCCCCCTCTTCTTCCCTTTTTAATAGTTGATCAATACATTGGCGCCAATAATATTCAGCATCATAAAGGTTATCATCTTGCTCACAACTTAAGGCTTTAATCCGTAATTCTTCAAATTCATTAATCTCACCAAAGTATTTAATATAATCTTTATGACCTGCGGGGTAATTAACTAATCGAGTTTGACAATAATGCTCAGCTAATTCAAACCCAAACAAAGTTTTGTATTGAATTGCCATAGAAAATTTATTTTTTTCAGACAGATCATCATATTGTCGTAACAAATGTGCGATGAACTCCAATTGATGTTCGTTAAAGTCTTTTATTTGCTCAATAAGAATTTGTTGTGAATAATTAAAGGAAAATAAATCATTAACTAATTCTGCTCCATCTTTATTATAAACAAGTAATAATTGAGCCAATAGAAAATAGGGTGATTTATCTGGGATTGAACAAAGTAATGACAATCTTTTTTCAACAGAAGTTTCTTCAACTAAAACAGCACTAACAACAACTCGAAAATCTTTAAAAGCAGACCGAAAAGGAATAGATCTTAACGCCTCACTCAGCTTTTCTTGATTATTATCCTGATAAGCCTTCAACGCTATTTGTACAATATTGAGATGTTGAAAAAAAATAGAATCTTGCGATAAATAATGCTGATCGCCTGAATACTTAGTCAACATCAATAACCCCAAGACTGTAGCTAATCTTGAGTGCTGTTTATCCAAATAAAGAGTGGAAAGTTGACTGAGTAATGTGGGAAGTTGATCATCATTGTCTGATTGAATTATTTCAATCAATTGATCTTTAAAAAATGAGGGTTCCGTTTCAACTTTTTCATTATTTAGTGGCTTTTGTTTTTCCCTATCAGAAAAAAATAACTCGTTATATTTATCAAATAGATTAAATGCTTTTGTTTTTTCTATTGCCTCAGAAACCTTCATGCGCAACGGCTCATTATCAGTATCTTTTATTAGCTGTTTATATAACCCTATCGCATCTTTATATTGGCCAGACTTAATTTTTGCTAATGCCTGTTGTTCAAGACTACAATTTTTCGTAATGGACTCAGCCTCTTCTTCCATATGCATCGAGTAAATTTTAGGGTATAAAAATATAAGGATTCCCTATTATACTTCGTGCGGCCATAGATGCGGAATTTATAACGTACTGGTTTTTGTCGAGAGCAAGGCGTTAAAACAGACGCATAACTAGTTACGTCACTGTTTTAGCTACGCAGCTATCGGCAAAAAATCAGTCGTTAGAAATCCGCAGTTGTGACCGTGCGAAGTATATAAAGCAGATCATGCCCTTTTAAATTTTAACGACTTAATTTGTTAATAATCAAAAAAAAGCGCCTTGAAAGGCGCCTTATTTAAATTTAGCTACGCTAATAATAATTAACCAGAAATTGATGTTCGTTTTCGTTTTGAAACACTGACTAGCCCCATAAGAGCAGAGCCAAACAACCAGACAGCAGCAGGAATGGGGACTGCACTCACAGGTATTCCTATCGCATTTACAATTAGAGAGCCACCTGAGTTAATGACACTTGCAACCCCTAAAAATTGAATATTATAAGTACCAGGAACAAGAGTGACGGGTGAGTCTAAAAAAGAAATACCATCCACTAAAACATCAAAATCAACAATTGAACCAAATGGGTTATCTACACCACTTACATTAAGAAGGTAGTCATCATATCCAGCTCCTAATATTAATGTATGAGTCTCACTAAAAGTATCCCCAACATTAATAATGGCTTCATTGAAGAAACCTAATCCAGATCCCGTAATATTTACTGTCGCTGCATTCGCTTGAATAGTGATTAAACTAAAAAGCATACCAAATAATATTTTTTTCATAAAAATTCCCATTAATAAAATAACCAATTAATAAGTAGGTTAATAAAACAGAGTTGACGTATATCTGGATATTTCCTTTCTTCGACAATAACTGAATCACGTAGTTTTCTATTGTAATGATTGGCACAGCTGAACTATAGCTAACTACGAACCTAAACATACTTACCAGAACATAAGCTTTCACCTAATATAAAGAGAGAGATGACAGCTATTATTTAACAATAGCTTGTTTTTAATTAATTACCAGTTAGTTAGATGGATATAATTACAAACAAAATAAAGTAAAAAAAACAAACGATTGTTTTTAAAATATTCTTTTTACACAACAATAACTTTCTTGAAACTTAAGAAATTGATTTATATAGACCTAATATCTTACAGCTAATATATAAAATCAATAATCTACAAAAAGTTCGGGGTTTTTTAGTTATGTACTGAGAAAAACATAAAATTTATTTTATAAAACGCCAAGTCACAAATATAAAGATATCACATATTTATATTTATATAATTATCCAAAAGTATATATTTTTTTCCCTAATTTAGGCACATATTTAACCTATATTGATATGAACTATAAACAAGATACTAATATACAAATATAAACAGCCAATTTCGATTGGCTATTACCTCCCTGTTTATAAACACTACAGCTGCAACATCTATATATAGGAGAAATTCTGAGGAAGTTGACATTTAATGAATCTATCATCAATTCTATTAGGAAAAAAAATTCATTAAACAATAGCTTAGTTCTAGTCACTGAGCATGATGAATATTAAATATTTTTGGGGGAGTTTAATGCTGCATAAAGAGCACTCTGTCTAGTATATAAAATTTGCAGATATAATTTTTATAAAATATATATAAAAAACTCTATAATTTTTAATTAAAAAAATCAATAAGAATAAATCTTAGTTAATGAATATTAATAGAGACGAGAATATTAGTGTAATTTCATTACCAAACAATATTCTAACCACTAGCGAAGTATTATTCATTACGAAATGAATTGGAAAAACTGAATACAATATGACAATAATATAGTGAGTAAAATCTAAAATACAAAGCAGAGGTTAGTCATTACTTTTTTTGGATATAGATAGGTAATAACTAGCCACTTTAAAAAAAAATACTCCGGAGTTAAAGATTCTCGTCTAACTCATCAAAGTCATCATCTAAATCAAGCAATAAGTCCTCTTCTTCCGGAACATTACCATCCAACATTAATGATCTTCTTTTTGCAATATAAGCATCTCTAAAAAATTCATATCGTCCAAAAACAGCAGCTTCATCTGCTGTTTTTTCTGTTCCTAAATTATCAGCACGCTTATCAACGGTATCAATAACAAAAAGTCCTGTAGAAACATAAGATACAAAAAAACCAATATAACTAGTGGGGTTCAGAGCCGCATCTCCCACAAGCCCACTCGCACCTCTGGGAGAACTAGGCCCAAAAAATGGCAATACCAAATAAGGGCCAGTGGGAACTCCCCAGACACCTAATGTTTGACCAAAATCTTCTTCATGTTTTGGTAAATCGACCATTGAAGCAACATCAATTAATCCACCTAGTCCAGCTGTAGAATTGACAAGAAAACGAGAGAAATCCAGTCCAGACTGCAAAAACTTACCCTGTAAAACATCATTAATTGTTACACCAATATCATTAATATTACTAAAAACATTGGTAATAGATCTATCTACAAATTTAGGTGTAACCCAACGATATATTTTTGCCCCAGGCTTAAAAACATAACCATCAAGCTTATCATTAAAAGAATGAACAGGCCTATTCCAACCTTCCCAAGGATCATTTAGATTTTTTATTTGAGTTGAAGCACACCCATTTAGTAATACTGTCGAAAAAATGATACAGACAAACAAATTAATTTTTTTACTCATAACTTTTCCAAAAATAAAAACTCAAAACAAATAGGTTAAATCAGCAAACAAATCTTAAAACTGAGGTAATATAGTATTCAGTTAACCTTAAGGGCATCTCTATTAATTTATATCCGACAGGTAAACGCCTAAAATATTTGATCACTTTATTGAAAACCTTGTTAATAGCTTACTATTAACTGCGATCTTCGGCTTTTTCTCAAACATTTTAAGCGCATACCTTCTCAAACAAGAATTAATAGAGATGCTCTTAACTTTTTATGCTTTTTTACAAACACAAATTATAGTGCAAACTACTTTTATCGATAACAAATTACTAAAATTGAAGTATTATTAATCGAAAAAAATAACCTACAGTAACAAATCAACTAACAATAAGTTTCAATTTGAAGTATAAATTGCGCTTATAGTACAGTTATAATAATTCAGTGACAAATTCAATGGACAAAAATCAACCTTTACTAGCCCGAAGATTTAGAGGGTATTTACCTGTTATTATCGATATTGAAACCGCTGGCTTTAATTCAAAAAAAAATCCTTTACTAGAAATCGCAGCTGTTATTGTGGAACCAGACAGTCAAGGGTATTTAGAAATTAAAGAAACCCATACTTGTAACATTATCCCTTTTAAAGACTCAGAACTTGATGATGCGGCTCTCAAATTCACAGGGATTGACCCTTACCACCCATTCCGTATGGCAATTGAAGAAAAAGAAGCGTTAACTAACATTTTTTCTCCTATTAAAGCCGCTGTAAAACGTAATGAATGTACTCGGGCAATTTTAGTGGGTCATAATCCCGCTTTTGATATTAACTTTTTAAATGCTGCCATTGAAAGAACAAAAATTAAAAGAAGCCCTTTCCACCCATTCAGTAGTTTTGATACTGCGACATTAGGCGGTTTAGCTTATGGCCAAACTGTTCTTGCGAAAATAGCTAAAGCAGCGGGTTTAGAATGGGATGCGGAGAAGGCACATTCAGCGCTATACGATGCGGAACAAACAGCGAAACTATTTTGTATGATAGTGAATCGCTGGAAGGACTTTGAAGATCATCAAAACAAATAAAGGCCATCGTCACTTTCAGCCTTCATTTGTCTTTAAAAAAAGATGTAATTAAAAAACCATGTTCCTAACTAGCTGCAGCTAAAAGACCTTCAAGTTCACCTTTATTATGCAGATCAATAACAATATCACACCCTCCAATTAACTCACCTTTAATATAAAGCTGAGGATAGGTCGGCCAACTTGAGTACTCCTTAAGTGCTTCTCTAACTTCAGGGTCTTCAAAAATATTAATGTACATAAACTGAGCATTACAAGCCTTTAGTACTTGAACTGTTTGACCTGAAAAACCGCATTGTGGAAAATCTGGCGACCCTTTCATATATAAAACGACGGGGTGACTGCTTAATTGATCTTTAATTCTATCTATAACTTCCATTAGTGTTTACTCAAATTAATAATAACCAATCGATTTTATCAACTTTTCTCAACTAACAAAAGGTTATTTCATCAAAATCATAAATCTTTCTTGCCTGAAAATATCTTCCCGATATAATGGAAGGTTTTTCGATATATTGTTTGGCTCTTCCCGAAAGACTGTTAACACGATAAATTTATGATGAATACTCATGTAATGCCTACCTATAATCGCTTACCTATTACCTTTGATCGAGGTGAAGGTGTTTGGTTATGGGATCAAAATAACAATCGCTACCTTGATGCTCTTTCTGGAATTGCCGTTTGCAATCTTGGCCATGCTCACCCAGCAATTCATCATGCCCTATGTAAACAAAGTCAAAAACTTTTACATACCTCTAACTTATATAATATTGCGACTCAAGAGCAACTAGCTAATATATTAATTAGAAAAAGTGGTATGGATAATGTCTTTTTCTCTAATTCTGGAGCTGAAGCCAATGAAGCTGCATTAAAAATTGCAAGACTTTATGGACACCAACAAGGGATAGACAACCCTTGTATTTTAGTCATGGAAAAGAGTTTTCATGGCCGTACATTAGCAACGCTCAGCGCAACTGGAAACAAAAAAATACAAGAGGGCTTTACACCTTTACTGGAAGGCTTTATCCACATACCTTTTAATAATATTGATGCCATCAATAATACTTTAAAAAACAACAAAAATATTGTTGCTATACTTACAGAACCCGTTCAAGGTGAAGGTGGCGTAAACATTCCAGCTTTTAATTATCTTAGCCAAATTAGATCATTATGTGACCAACATAACTTATTAATGATGTTGGATGAGATTCAAACAGGCATAGGTCGAACGGGAAAGTTTCTTGCTTATCAACACAATGATATTATTCCTGATGTTTGCACATTAGCTAAAGCTCTAGGAAATGGAGTTCCTATAGGTGCTTGTCTTGCAAAAGGCAAAGCAGCCACCTTACTAACTGCTGGAAAGCACGGGTCGACTTTTGGAGGAAACCCATTAGCGTGTAGTGCAGCACTTGCGGTTTTAGAAACACTTGACAACGAAAAAATAATTGACCAAGTTGAAGCTAAAGGTACTGAAATACGGACTAATTTAATCAACAAATTACAATATAATCAGAATGTTTCAAATATTAGAAATATGGGATTAATGATAGGTATTGATCTTTCAAAACCTTGCAGTGAACTCGTCACTTTGGCTCAAAAGAAAGGATTACTTATTAATGTAACCGCCGAAAAAACCATACGTTTACTCCCTCCTCTAATCATCAATTCTGAACAAATAGAGTTATTGACAGATACGTTGTCAGAACTCATCCAAGAATTCACTAAATAGCTGTAAATACAATGCAACCCAAACACTTTATAAGTCTGCTTGATTTATCGAGCAAAGAACTTCACTCTATTATCAATAGAGCTATTGATTTAAAAAATAATAGAGATCCAAACTTTCAACCATTGAAAGGCCAGGTATTAGCAATGATTTTTGAAAAATCATCAACTCGTACCCGTATTTCATTTGAAACAGGCATGACCCATTTTGGTGGAAGCGCCCTTTTCTTATCATCTAGAGATACTCAATTAGGCAGAGGAGAACCCCTAGAAGATAGCGCTCGAGTTATATCCAGCATGGTTGACTGCATTATGCTTAGAACTTTTTCTCATGAAACAGTCACAACCTTTGCAAAATACTCATCTGTTCCTATCATCAATGGTTTAACTGATCTATTACATCCATGCCAATTACTTGCAGATATGCAAACTTACTTTGAACATAAAGGTGATATTGCGGGGAAAACTGTTACTTGGGTGGGTGATGGCAATAACATGTGTCATTCATATATCAATGCAGCTCATTTGCTTGATTTTACACTCAACATTGCTTGTCCAGAAGGTTACAAACCTATCCAAGATATTGTTGATGCTGCTGGTGATCGTATTAATATTTTTCATTCGTTAAATCAGGCTTCAGAAAATTCAGATCTAATTGTTACAGACGTTTGGGCAAGTATGGGACAAGAAGAGGAACAAAAAAAACGCGAAATTGCTTTTAAAAGTTTTCAAGTCTCCTCATCAACAATGAACATAGCTAACAAAGGTGCTCTTTTCATGCATTGTTTACCAGCACATAGAGGGGAAGAAGTGACTGCTGAAGTCATTGATGGCTCACAAAGTGTGGTGTTTGATGCTGCAGAAAATCGTTTACATGCACAAAAGGCATTACTTGAATTTCTCCTTTGTAAATAACCAATACTTCATCAATACACTTTTGATCAATTAGACTTCATCCACTATATTTATATAACATGACATCATTGCAAACTGAAGCCCTATCAACAGGTTTTGTTCTATCAAAGTATTCATGTTGATATGTGTAATGATCATTAAACAAATAAGTCCATCAGCAATCACAATCAAAGGTTAACTTGTGAAAAACATTCTACTTCTATATATTACTTTTTTATTCATTAGTACGCATGTTAATGCTAAAACTATTTATATAACAGATGAAGCGAAATATACGCTTAGACAGGACGGAAATACAAATAGTAAAATTATAAAAATGTTAACCAGTGGAACTGAACTTACAGTACTCAGCAAAGATAAAAACACTGGGTATTCTCGAGTTCGTACAAGTAATGGAGAAGTAGGATATGTTTTAACAAGTGATACCTTAAATAAACCAATAAACAAATGGTTTTTAAGTCAAGCAAACAAATCACTCGAATCGTTGAAACAAGAAAAAATTTTACTAGAGAAAGAAGTTATTCAGTTAAAATCCCAAGGTAACTTAGAAGAGGGTACAAGTAATCCATTAATACAAGAAAATGAAAAAATAAAGAAAGAGCTTGCAGAAATACGTAGAACAGCAGCTAATGCCGTACAAACCCGACGACAAAGAGACCACATACAGGGACGATTTATTTCTGTAGAACGGCAGTTACAGCAAATAAAACGCGAAAACCAAACATTAAAAGACAGTTCTAACCAAGATTGGTTTTTATATGGTGGTTTTTTATCCCTATTAGGTGTAATTTTAGGCATAATATTACCTAAATTGAGCTGGCAGCGAAAAAGAAGCAGTTCTTGGGATACATTTTAATTATTTTATAAACAGGACATTATTTATATGGCAAATTCAGATGATAAAAACACACGATCATTTTCATCTTTAGTTGTTGATGGCATGGAGCGTGCACCAAGTCGTGCAATGCTACATGCTGTAGGTTTTAAAAACGAAGATTTTAAAAAACCACAAATTGGTATTGCATCAACATGGAGCATGGTAACGCCTTGCAATATGCATATAAACAATTTGGCTGATAATGCAGCCAAAGGTGTTGATAATGCCAGTGGAAAAGCAGTGATATTTAACACTATTACTATTTCTGATGGAATATCAATGGGTACAGAAGGAATGAAGTACTCTCTAGTTTCACGAGAAGTTATCGCTGATTCAATTGAAACTGTTGTTGGCTGCCAAGGCTTTGATGGTGTTGTTGCAATTGGTGGCTGTGATAAAAATATGCCGGGCTGCATGATTGCAATATCTCGATTAAACCGCCCAGCAATTTTTGTTTACGGCGGCACAATTCTTCCGGGTTGTCATAAAGATAAAAAACTCGATGTCGTTTCAGTTTTTGAAGCTGTAGGCGCTAGAGCTAACGATAAAATTGATGATGCAGAACTAGCTGCTATCGAAGAAAAAGCAATCCCTGGTGCAGGGTCATGTGGTGGAATGTATACAGCGAATACAATGGCATCAGCAATTGAAGCACTAGGTATGAGTTTACCTAATAGCTCTGCTCAAGCAGCAATTTCAGAAGACAAACGCTTAGATTGCGAACGTGCAGGAGCAGCTGTGCTAGAATTATTGAAAAAAGATATCAAACCTAGTGATATCATGACTAAAAAAGCATTTGAAAACGCAATAACAATTATTATTGCCCTAGGCGGATCAACTAATGCTGTTTTACACATCATAGCGATGGCAAATGCTGCCCATGTTGATATTACTTTAGATAGCTTTACACGCATTGGAGCCAACGTCCCTATGTTGGCAGATTTAAAACCTAGTGGCCGCTATCAAATGGCTGAGTTAATTGAAATTGGTGGTATTCAACCATTAATGAAAATACTCTTAGATCAAGGTTTGTTACATGGAGATTGTTTAACTGTCACGGGTAAAACGTTAGCTGAAAACTTAGCAGATGTAGCACCTTATCCTGATGGACAGGATATGATTCACTCATTAGACAATCCCATTAAAAAGGATAGTCACTTAGCTATTTTATATGGCAATCTGGCAACCGAAGGGTCTGTTGCAAAAATCACGGGCAAGGAAGGACTTGTCTTTACTGGTTCAGCTAAAGTGTTTGAAGCTGAAGAAGAAGCATTACAGAGCATATTAAAGGGTGACATTGTAAAAGGTGATGTCATTGTCGTTCGTTATGAAGGGCCAAAAGGTGGGCCAGGTATGCGCGAAATGCTTTCTCCAACAGCTGCCGTTATGGGTAAAGGACTAGGGCAAGAAGTTGCATTAATTACAGATGGCCGGTTTTCCGGTGGAACACATGGGTTTGTAGTCGGTCACATAACACCAGAAGCTCATGAAGGTGGTACTCTAGCTATTGTTGAAAATGGCGATCAAATTACGATTGATGCTGAAAGTAAAAAACTGACACTGCATGTAAAGGGCGAGATTATTAACCAACGCTTACAAAGCTGGAAACAACCGGAACCTAAATATACCCGTGGTGTATTATCTAAGTATGCAAAATTAGTAAGTTCTGCTTCAACTGGTGCTGTAACAGATAATTAACACAACTTGTTAGGAACAGTTTAATTAAAAACTGCTCCCTATTTTGTTACAAAAAACTCATGCCAATTATTCCTACCGATTTTGTAAGCTGGTTTAGAAACTCCTCACCCTATATTCATGCACACCGAAATAAAACTTTTGTCATTTATTTTAGTGGTGAAATGGTGTTGGAGGGCTGCGACAATTTAATTCATGATTTTGCACTGCTAAAAAGCTTAGGTATTCGACTAGTTCTAATTCATGGTATTCGTCCACAAATTGATCTGCGACTAAAACAACAAAATATCAGTTTCAAATTCCACGAAAACCTGAGGATTACTGATAATAGTGCACTTCAATGTGTAAAGGAAGCTGCCGGTTTGGTTCGTGTAGAAATAGAAGCCTTGCTTTCAATGGGTTTATCAAATTCACCTATGGCTGGTGCAAAAATAAATGTTGCCTCAGGAAACTTTGTCATTGCTAAACCCTTAGGGATAATAGACGGAGTTGATTATCAGCACACAGGACAAGTTCGTAGAATAGAATATGAAAGTATTCAGCAACAATTAGACCATAATAATGTAGTGCTCATCTCCCCATTAGGTTACTCCCCTAGTGGCGAGATTTTTAATTTAGCTGCTGAACATGTCGCCACAGAAGTTGCAATTGCTTTACAAGCTGAAAAGCTCATTCTATTGACCGAACAAAGTTGTACTTCAAATCAGAAACAAATTCAGCAAATGACAACCAAAGAAGCAGGTTTTTTTTTACAACAAGAAAGTAATCTAACTAAAATAGTTCATAACTCATTAAATGCTGCTATCCAAAGTTGTCAACAAGGAGTTAAAAGAGTTCACTTAATCAATAGACATATTGATGGAGCATTATTACTGGAGCTTTTTACTCGAGATGGCTCAGGGACACTGATTAGTTCAGATCAATTTGAAGAGATTAGAACAGCAAGTTTACATGATATAGCAGGTATACTAGAGTTGATTAAACCGCTAGAAAATCAAGGACTACTGGTAAAACGTTCTCGAGAAAAACTGGAAATGGAAATTAATGACTATATTGTTATAGAACGAGATGGCTTGATTATTGGGTGTACTGCATTTCACCCGATGAATGATAAGCAATCAGCTGAAATTGCGTGTCTTGCTGTTCACATTGACTATCAAAAATCAACACGAGGAAATAGTTTATTAGAACACTTAATCTCAAAAGCAAAAGCTCAAAAGTTGAATAAGCTCTTTGTTTTATCAACCCAAACGATGCACTGGTTTATTGAACGTGGCTTTGAACCCACTGAAATAGATACTCTACCCAAACAACGTAAAGAGTTTTATAATTATGAACGAAACTCTAAGGTTCTCTGTAAAAAAATTTAAATATGGAATCACCTCTTTCAATTTTACAAATTACTGATTTACATCTCCTGACTAAATTAGGCGAAAAAATGTGCAATGTGGATACAGAGCAATCTTTTTGCAATGTATTAAAGTATGCCTTTTCTAAGCATAAGCAATTTGATTTAATACTTGTTACAGGTGATTTAGTCCAGGATCCTAGTCATTTTGGCTATCAAAGAATACACCAAGAACTAGAGAAATATAAAACCAGAACTGTCTGTTTACCTGGAAACCATGATGATATTGCATTAATGCAAAAGCTCATTCAATCAGAGAAAGTCAATTGCAACAAAAACAATCTGTTTAAGCATTGGCAAATAATTTGCTTAAATAGTAAAAAAGATGGAACACAAGGTGGGTTTATAGATTCAACTGAACTTGAATTTTTAAGCAAATCATTAAATCTGCATTCCCACTTGAACACTTTAATTGCGATTCATCACAATTCCATTCCGACAGGTAGTCGTTGGCTAGATACGATGACGATAGAAAACAGTGATGAGTTTTTTTCGATAATAAGCAAATACCCACAAGTAAAAGCAATAACCTGTGGTCACATACATCAAAAACAAGAACTTAAAAAAAATAACAGACTTATATTAGGAGCACCATCAACATGTTTTCAGTTTAAGCCAGATAGTGTTAAATATGCACTCGATGATAAATCACCTGGATATAGAGTATTAGAACTTTTCTCTAATGGAGATATTAACTCTGAAATCTACTACCTTCCTCAATAATGCCCATTATTTAAAAAACTAGAAATAGTAAATTTCTTGTCGTTACGTTTCAACTAACACTATAGCCTGCACAGCAATCCCTTCTTTACGCCCTTCAAATCCTAACTTTTCTGTAGTCGTTGCCTTTACATTAATACAATCAATTTCTACCAATAAATCATCAGCAATATGGGTGCACATTGCTACAATATGAGGTGCCATTTTTGGTGCCTGGGCAATAATTGTAATATCAGCATTAATCAGTTTATATCCTTTATCTTGAACAATACTATAGACATGTCGTAATAAAACTCGGCTATCAGCCCCTTTAAATTCGGGGTCTGTATCAGGAAAGTGCTTTCCAATATCACCTAAAGCTGCAGCACCAAGCAAAGCATCACAAAGAGCATGCAATACAACATCACCATCAGAATGAGCCTCCAGACCTTGCTCATAATCTATTGTGACACCACCAAGAATCACCTCACCCTCATCAATAAAGCGATGTACATCGTACCCTTGTCCAACTCTAATCATTGTTGATGCTCCATATAAAATTCTGCAAGCGCTAGGTCTTCTGGTCGAGTGATTTTAATATTATCTGACCGCCCTTCTACTATTTTGGGTGTTAAGCCATGTATTTCTAGTGCACTGGCTTCATCCGTGATATCAGAATTACCTTCTGCCATTTCCAAGGCCTTTTTTAACATTCCGTAACGAAACATTTGAGGCGTTAGTGCTTTCCAGATTGCACTTCTATCTATCGTTTTAATAATATTCTTACTCTCTACTTGTTTTAACGTATCGTGAGAAGAGATAGCTAAAATTCCACCAACATCATCATCCCGCAAAGTATCAATAAGAAGATGAATATCTGTACTTGTTAAACAAGGACGAGCTGCATCATGTACTAAAACCCAATCCGTATCAGAAGCATTATCCCGCAATGATTTTAACGCAGATAAAACTGAATCAGCTCTCTCTTTTCCACCTTTCGCAGTAATGATTTTCTTATGATTAAAAATTTCTAGATTAGGCCAATAAGGATCTTCTTTTGATATAGCGACTGCTATAGAAGAAAAAACCTGTGCTTGCAACAATCGTTTTAAGGTTTGTTCTAACACCGTTTCACCCGCTAATGGGAGATATTGTTTTGGTCTGTCAGCTAGCATTCGTTTACCAACACCTGCAGCCGGCACTACAGCCCAAATTTTGTTGGACATTGTCATATGAATAATTTTGAAAGTGTCAGCTGAAAAACCAACCACTTATTATTGATGAAAGACTTAATTATCTTTATGATTAAAAGCAATAAAATTACTCAAGAACTTGAAAAAATGTTTCATTTTCCTTAATCATACCCAACTCATATCGAGCTCGCTCCTCTATTGCCGCCTGTCCCTTTCTTAAATCAAGTACTTCGGCATACAAAGCATCATTACGTTCTTTTTTCATCTTTACGTCTTTAGCTAAACCATCTAATCGTTGTTGATATTCTTGAACTTGAAAAACATTACCATCACCAGTCCACAAACGATATTGCAGATGAAGAATAAGTAATACTAATACCATCATTAAAATTTTGACAAAATCAAATGTTATTCCTATTTTTCTTAATACATTATTATTTACCATTTAATGAACGCTCTATAGTTTTATATTTATCAAAATAACTAAAAATAACCTGTTGAATAGCAGATGTTAGAAAAGCGATAATCTATTCCACCATTTCCTAATGATAAATCATAAAAATGACAAAAAAACTATCGCTATTTCAACGTACTCTTTCTTATTCTAGCTTAAAGCATTTTAAATGCACTACGACCTGCATAAGTAGCTGCATCACCTAATTCGTCTTCGATTTTCATTAGACGGTTATATTTAGCAATACGATCAGAACGACTCAAAGAACCTGTTTTGATTTGACCAGTACCTGTTGCTACCACTAAATCAGCAATTGTTGTATCTTCAGTTTCACCTGAACGATGTGAAACAACAGCGCTGTAACCAGCATCAGATGCTTTATTAATGGCTTCTAAAGTTTCAGTTAAAGTACCGATTTGATTCACTTTGATTAGGATTGAGTTAGCTATACCTTTATCTATTCCTTCTTGCAAGATAGCTGGATTTGTAACGAATAAATCATCACCCACTAATTGAATTTTACCTGCTAACTTTTCAGTTTGAACTTTCCAACCGTCCCAATCATTTTCGTCTAAACCATCTTCGATAGAGATAATTGGGTATTTTTCTACCCAGTCTACGAAGAAGTCAGTCATTTCTTCAGATGTTAAGCTTTTGCCTTCTGCATCTAAAACATATTTTCCATCTTTGTAATATTCAGAAGCGGCTGCATCCATTCCTAAGAAAATGTCTTCGCCTGCTTTATAGCCAGCTAATGCAATTGCCTCAAGGATCACTTCAATCGCTTCTTCGTTTGATGAAAGGTTTGGAGCAAAGCCACCTTCGTCACCGACTGTTGTTGCTAATCCTTTGCTTTTTAATACTTTAGCCAAGTTATGGAAAACTTCAGCACCGTATCGAATCGCTTCACGAAAAGTTGGCGCACCGACTGGCAAGATCATGAATTCTTGTAAATCAACACTATTATCAGCATGTGACCCACCATTGATGATGTTCATCATAGGAACGGGTAATACAAATTTACCGCTAGTGTTTAAATAACGGTATAAAGGAATACCGCCTTCTTTAGCCGCTGCATGTGCAGCTGCCATAGAAACACCTAAAATAGCATTCGCACCTAATACGGCTTTGTTATGCGTACCATCTAAATCGATCATTTTCTGGTCTAGTACTTTCTGGTCTGCTGCATCCATACCAATAACAGCATCGCGAATAGTTGTATTAACGTTAGCAACTGCTTTTAAAACACCTTTACCTAAGTAACGTGCTTTATCACCATCACGTAATTCGATTGCTTCTCGCTCACCTGTTGAAGCGCCAGAAGGTACCATTGCACTACCTACAACACCTGAAGCTAAAGTAATTTCTACTTCAACTGTTGGATTTCCACGTGAATCTAATACTTCATTTGCTTTAACATCTACTATTTCAGCCATTTTTTCCTCTATAAAGTTGTTTCTATCAAACTGCTTGCTTTAACAGCTTGGTCGATGGTTATTATTGTTTCTAATAATTCTTTCATTCTATGTAATGGCCATGAATTGGGTCCATCACTGAGTGCTTCTTCAGGTTTTGGATGTGTTTCCATAAATAATCCGGCAATACCTGCTGCTACTGCGGCTCGTGCTAAAACAGGAACATGTTCACGCTGGCCATCTGAACAAGTTCCCTTTCCACCAGGTAACTGAACAGAATGGGTTGCATCAAAGACAACAGGACAATCTGTTTTACGCATTTCTGCTAAAGATCGCATATCTGAAACTAAGTTATTATAGCCAAATGATGCACCACGCTCACAGACCATGATTTGATCATTCCCTGTTGCTTTAGCTTTGGCTGCAACATGAACCATATCCCAAGGTGCTAAAAATTGACCTTTTTTGATATTAACAGGGATACCTTGCTTTGCTACATTCTGGATAAAGTTAGTTTGTCTGGATAAAAATGCAGGGGTTTGCATAATATCGACAACTGAAGCCACTTCATCTAAAGGCGTATCTTCATGTACGTCAGTTAATACAGGCACACCAATTTGATTTTTTACTTTTTGCAGTATTGCTAAACCCTTTTCTAATCCTGGTCCACGAAAGCTATCATGAGATGACCGGTTAGCTTTATCAAATGATGATTTATAAACGAAAGGAATATTTAACGAATCAGTTAACTCTTTTAAGTAACCTGCAGTATCTATTGCCATTTGTTCACTTTCGATAACACAAGTGCCAGCTATTAAAAACAAAGGTTTGTCTAAACCCACCTCAAAACCACATAACTTCATTATTATTCGCCTTTTTTATGTTTCGCTGCTGCTTCAACAAACCCTGAAAATAAAGGATGACCTCGACGAGGTGTTGAAGTAAATTCCGGGTGAAACTGACAAGCCAAGAACCAAGGATGATCAACCAATTCGATAAATTCAACCAGTCGACCATCCATAGATTTACCAGAGAAAACCAGCCCTGCTTCCTCAAGTTGCTCAAGATATTTGTTATTAAACTCGTAACGATGACGATGACGCTCAGTAATGACATCTTTTTGATATAGCTGATGTGCCAAAGTTCCTGGTTGTAAACGACATTTTTGCGAACCTAAGCGCATAGTGCCACCTAAATCAGAATTTTCATCACGTGTTTCAATTTGTCCTTCTTCATCCATCCATTCTGTAATTAAACCAATCACAGGATGAGGTGAATTTGGTAAAAATTCTGTACTGTGCGCCCCTTCAAGTCCTGCGACATTTCTAGAAAACTCAATAACAGCGGATTGCATACCTAAGCAAATTCCTAAATAAGGAATATTATTTTCTCGAGCATAACGTACTGTAGCAATTTTACCTTCCACTCCACGCTCACCAAAACCACCAGGGACTAAAATTGCATCTACATCTTGTAATGCATTAGTTCCTTCATCTTCTATCAATTCAGAATCAATATATTTAATTTTAATTTTATTCCGTGTTTTTAACCCTGCATGAGTTAATGATTCATCTAAAGATTTATAAGCATCCGAGTGATCAACATATTTACCCACCATTGCTATAGTCACTTCATCTTTAGGGTGAGTAATAGCTTCCACTACTTCTTTCCATTCAGATAAATCAGCCGAGGGTACATCAAGACGTAATTGATCAACCACAATATCATCCAAACCTTGCTCATTTAATAATATAGGGATGCGATAAATAGTATCTGCATCAATCGCAGATATAACTGCCTTTTCTGCCACATTAGTAAATAATGCAATTTTGCGACGCTCACTAGCAGGAATCGTTTTCTCCGATCGGCAAATCAAAATATCAGGTTGAATACCAATCGTCCTTAACTCTTTAACAGAATGTTGAGTAGGTTTGGTTTTTAATTCACCAGCAGTCTTAATAAAAGGAACTAGAGTTAAATGTATAAAAAGTGCTTTATCTCGCCCTTGCTCAATGCCAATTTGTCTAATCGTTTCTAAAAAAGGTAATGATTCAATATCACCCACTGTTCCTCCCACTTCGATCAAAGCAACATCCATACCTTCGGCACTGGCATAAACTCGACGCTTAATCTCATTGGTAATATGAGGAATGACTTGTACAGTCGCACCTAAATATTCACCTTTTCGTTCTTTACGTAAAACGTTTTCATAAACTTGACCCGAGGTAAAGTTATTCTTTTTACCCATAGTCGTTTTAAGAAAACGTTCGTAGTGACCTAAATCTAAATCCGTTTCTGCGCCATCTTCAGTAACAAAAACCTCACCATGCTGAAATGGACTCATGGTGCCTGGATCCAAATTAATGTATGGATCAAGCTTAGTCATGGTAACTTTCAAACCACGCTCTTCAAGGATAGCCCCTAAAGAAGAAGCTGCAATCCCCTTACCAAGTGATGAAACCACTCCGCCAGTGATGAATATAAATTTTGTCATATAAGATGAATTTATGCCTTCGGCTTGTCAGATAAAGTGAAATTAAAACCCACCATCATATCATTTTTTTCAGTTCTTCTCATTTAAGCGATCATAAAAATCAAAAAAACCATAACTTTTTGATTATTTCTTCATCTTAGTCAAGCATCCTATTTTATATGGGTTACTTTTGATAAGGGTAAGTCTTTAAAATATTGCTATAAATAAACTGAATTTGGAATAAAAGGATACTGACCCACTAACTATTATGACTATATTTTTTTAGAAAATATATTTTAGCTTTTAAACAATGCATGCCCCTTTTTTAAATTCAATTAACCAACCCAAACTCTTGCATTTCTAAACATTCTCATCCATGCTCCATCTTCTTTCCAATCTTCTGGATACCATGAATTTTGCATTGATCTAAAGCATCGCTCTGGATGTGGCATCATAATAGTAAATCGACCATCTTCTGTTGTTAAACCAGTAATTCCTTCTTGAGAGCCATTAGGATTAGAAGGAAAAGAGGTGGTTGTCTCACCATAATTATCGACATAACTTAGAGCCACATATACATTATCAATATTAGATGCTTTACTAAATTTAACGCGTCCTTCTCCATGGGCTATCACAACGGGTAATATCGACCCATCCATTCCTTGCATTAAAATTGAAGGAGAAGATTGTACTTTGACCATGGAAACTCTAGCTTCAAATTGCTCCGAATTATTACGCTTAAATTCTGGCCAATGTTTTGCACCAGGAATAATTTCTTTTAAACCAGACATCATTTGACAACCATTACAAACACCAAGACCAAAAGTGTCTTTACGATTAAAAAAAGCTGCAAACTCTTCCCTGGCTTTAGCGTTAAATAAAATGGACTTAGCCCAACCACCACCAGCCCCTAAGACATCCCCATAAGAAAAACCACCGCAAGCAACTAACCCAACAAAATCTTGTAAGGAGACTCTTGATTGAATAATATCACTCATATGAACATCTATTGCTGTAAATCCAGCTCGATCAAAAGCAGCCGCCATTTCAACATGACCATTAACGCCTTGCTCTCTTAAAATAGCAACTTTAGGCCGATTAGCATTAGAAAATTGAACAATAATATTTTCATTTACATCATAAGTTAATGTTGATGTTAACCCAGGGTCACTATCATCAGTAATACGATCAAATTGTTGCTTTGCACAATCTGGGTTATCGCGCAATGCTTGCATTCTATAACTTACCTCTGACCAAGTTTGTTGTAGCGTTGCTCGTTTAGCAGCAAAGATTTCTTTACCTTGAAAAGTGACATTTAATTGTTGCTGTTCTTCTATCACCCAACCAATCAAATGTGTACATTGACTCAAACCAGCATCATTAAAAAAATCAATAACATCAGCCACATCAGTTTGTTTAACTTGAATAACGGCACCTAACTCTTCATTAAATAGTGCTGCCAATACATCACTACTTTCTCCCACCAAACCATCTAATTCTATTTCTGCACCTTTACGACCGGCAAAAACCATTTCAGTAATTGTTGCTAACAAGCCACCATCAGAGCGATCATGATATGCCAACAATTTATCTTGGCTATTTAAAGTTTGTATCGCACTAAAGAAAGATTTAAAACTCTCAACACATTCTAAATCAGGAGACTCATTACCTATCTGATTATAAACTTGTGCTAAAACCGAGCCACCTAAACGATTTTTACCCACCCCCAAATCAAGTAAAATAAGCACACTATCTTCATGTTTTAATTCAGGTGTTAACGTTTTTCTAACATCTACAACCGGTGCAAATGCTGTAATAATTAATGATAAAGGTGATGTCATCACTTTATCCTTACCATTTTCATTCCATACCGTTTTCATCGACAAAGAATCTTTACCAACAGGGATGGCAATACCTAATTGTGGGCATAGTTCCATACCCACCGTTTTTACTGTATCAAATAAAGCAGCATCCTCACCTTCACTCCCTGAAGCAGCCATCCAGTTAGCAGAAATTTTAACTTTATTTAATGATTCGACTTGTGAAGCAGCAAGATTAGTTAATGATTCTGCTATCGCCATACGTCCAGAAGCAGGTGCATTAATAATAGCAAGAGGCGTTCTTTCTCCCATTGCCATTGCTTCACCTGTTAGCGCTTGAAAACCAGAAGCAGTCACAGCAACATCCGCAACCGGCACTTGCCAAGGCCCTACCATTTGATCACGCGCAACCAACCCTGTAACTGAACGATCACCGATATGAATCAAAAAACTTTTATCTGCAACCGCAGGAAATGCCAACACGCGATCAACAGCTTCAGGCAACTCAACATCAGTAATATCTATCGCTTTTAAATCACGAGTAACATGCTTAACATCTTTATGTATTTTTGGTGACTTGCCAAATAAAACAGACATTGGAATATCAACAGGTTTACCCCCTAACCAATCATCACTTAAACTCAAGTGTTCCTCGTCAGTTGCCTCACCAATCACAGCGTACAAACAATGCTCACGCTCACAAAATGATTCAAACAAACCCAATGATTTTGGGCTTATGGCGACTACATAACGCTCCTGTGCTTCATTACACCAAATTTGCATAGGTGACATGCCTTTATCAGCATTATTGACATTCCGTAATTCAAAGCGCCCTCCTCTCTCGCAGTCATGGATAATTTCTGGAACAGCATTAGATAGACCACCAGCACCAATATCATGTATTGAGATGATTGGAGTATTATCCCCCATCGCATTACAGTGATTAATCACTTCTTGACAACGACGCTCCATTTCTGGGTTTTCTCGTTGCACTGAAGCAAAATCTAATTCTGCCGCACTTTCTCCTGATGCTTGTGATGATGCAGCACTACCACCCAAACCAATCAACATCGCTGGGCCACCCAAAATAATAATTAATGAACCCACAGGAATTACATGTTTATCAACTAACATAGGGCGAATATTACCCATACCACCCGCAATCATAATTGGCTTATGATAGCCTCTGTACTCGTTATCTTTGCCTGTTTCAGAAGGTTGTTCAAAACTACGAAAATATCCAGCAATATTCGGACGACCAAATTCATTATTAAACGCAGCACCACCGACCGGCCCTTCTAACATAATATCTAACGCAGAAGAAATGCGTTCTGGCTTACCATAATTCTCTTCCCACGGTTGTTTAAAACCAGGGATTTTAAGATGAGAAACTGTAAAACCTGTTAACCCTGCTTTAGTAGCAGAACCACGTCCAGTCGCCCCTTCATCTCGAATTTCACCACCAGAACCAGTAGCAGCACCAGGATAAGGAGAAATAGCAGTAGGATGATTATGTGTTTCTACTTTCATCAATAAATGCGCATCTTCTTCAATATAAGAATACTCACCCGACTGAGGGTTGCGAATAAAAACATGAGTTTTTGATCCTTCTGCAACCGATGCGTTATCACTATAAGCCGATAAAATACCTTCTGGGTTTTTATCAGCCGTATTACGAATCATGCTAAATAAGGATTTGGCTTGCTCTTCCCCATCAATCGTCCAGCTAGCATTAAAAATTTTATGTCGACAATGCTCTGAGTTTGCTTGGGCAAACATCATTAATTCAACATCACTGGGATTTCTACCCAGTGCTTCAAAATTTTTGGTTAAATAATCAATTTCATCATTAGATAAAGCAAGTCCCAAATCCGAATTTGCCAACACCAAGGCATCACGACCTTGTTCGGTAACTGCAACTGTTTTTAAAGCCTGGGGGTCATGATGAAGAAATAAATCAAGACCTTTATCATTATCAAAAACACTTTGAGTCATTCTGTCATGAAGCAAGGTGGTAATCTTTTGTTTTTCTATTTCATTTAAAATTTGCTGGCTAGAAATAGTATATTCTGTACCTCTTTCGATTCGCTTTACAGAAGTAAGCCCACATCGTTCAACAATTTCTGTCGCTTTACTTGACCAAGGAGAAATAGTCCCAGGCCGAGGTACGACCAAAAAAGTCTGTCCTTTTATTTCAATCCCAGGGTCTTCAAAACCATACGTTAACAAACGATTAAGCATTTTTATTTCTTGATCATTTAACTCTCTATCAACCTCAATAAAATGAATAAATCTAGACGAAACCCCACTAATAGCAGCGTTTACAGATTTAAGCCGAACGAGCAATTGGTTTAAACGATATTCAGAAAGAGCAGATGTTCCGAGGATTTTCAACATGGATTTATTAGATAAAAGAATAAAGAGTCTTAAGGGCTTCTCTATTTATTGTGGATGAGAAAGTTGAGAACCAAAATATCCATTCAATTAATAGAAGTACCCTTAACTTAAAAGATAGAAATAGTAATTGATTCACTCTCTCAAGGACGCTTAACTTAATTGGTCACGAAAAAGTTTTACTTCTCTCAAGTTATTATTTATAGAATGAGTTATTTAGTACGCATGCACTGACAGCTATTGGCTAAGATACCTACTGTTGAAATATAGTTAGCCAAAAGAGCAAACCAACCTACTCTAAAACATTCAAATGAAATGTATTTTTAATATATTACTTTTTTTTAGCCAAATCTTTCTTTATTGATTCATACAACACATTAAGTAGTGCTAGACCCGGCCCTTCTGAAGCTTCGGTATCACTATTATCAAGCACAACAACTTCAGTTCCATTTATGTTCTCGACGAGCTGAACCCTAAACTCTCTTTCTTTTGCTGGATCTGCTCCAAAAATAAATAAAAATTCATCCCAAAGTGATCCATCTTCAACTTTCTTAAAATCTGGATCATATTGGACAAAATAAATACCTTTTAACACATCCCTATTCGTTATTTCAATGGAGTGCCGACTCAATGCTTTACCTACTATTCGCCAAGACCTAATAAATGTATCAGTAATTTTTAATCGTGTCGATTTATCAGAATATTTAATTAAATCAACAGTTTTTATCGTTTGATTTCCACTTACAACAAAGTCATTCTTTTTATTAGAAACATCTTCATGAACAAGTTCTTTATCATTAGAAAAACCGGCACCAAATGGATAAGCTTTGTTACCGGATAGATCAGAGGGGATAACTAGTACAGGAATCTCTTTCTTTAATTGATAGTCTTGCTCCTTATCTGGAAAATAATCCTTCATAAAGCCACAAGAAGAAATCGTTATCAATATTAAAAAACTGATGAGTAAACGAGCCATATTGTTTATCATTGTTAAATCACTTCTGCTTGCTTCATCGCATTCCGTACAGCCTCAAAACAATCATCTGTTAACCAAGTCAATGGTAAACGAATACCATCCCCCATTAGACCTAGCTCTGAAACAGCCCATTTAACAGGAATAGGGCTTGATTGAATAAATAATTTTTCATGTAATCCAACCAGTTTTTTATCGATTGATATAGCTGCATCTCTATTCCCACTCATTGCAGCATCAATCATTTCATGAACTGATTTTGGTGCTACATTTCCGGTAACAGTAATTGAGCCATTACCACCTAATAAACAAAACTCACAACTCGTTGCATCATCACCAGAATAAATAGCGAAATCATCACCACACAAACTACGGATTGTTTTAAGTCTATCCAGTTCTCCTGTTGCATCCTTAACACCCACGATATTATCTATAAAAGATAATTTAGCAATAGTTTCCGGCAACATATCACAAGCCGTTCGCCCAGGCACGTTATATAAAATCTGAGGAATATCTACTGCGCCAGCAACAGCCTGATAATGTAGAAAAAGTCCTTCTTGTGTAGGTTTGTTATAATAAGGTGTCACCAAAAGACAAGCATCTGCTCCCACATCTTTTGCTCTTTGTGTCAAAAAAATGGCTTCAGTAGTAGAATTAGCGCCTGTACCTGCTATAACGGGTATTCTTCCCGCCACATATTCAACAACCCATTTTATAACGTTACAATGCTCATCTTCATCAAGTGTTGCAGACTCACCTGTAGTCCCCATAGCAACAATAGCATCTGTACCTTGTTGAATATGGTAATCTACTAATTTTTCAAGACTCTCTCTGTCAACCGCTCCCTGATTATCCATTGGTGTTACTAAAGCAACGATACTACCTTGAATCATGCAAATCTCTCGCCCAATATTGAAACAAATAAATCGAAATATTATAGCAGTTTATTTAATCAATAAAACCATACTTCTAGTAACCTAAATAAATCAGTTAAATAGTCTCTCCTAAAAAACCCTCTGTTTGTGCTTCTTGAAATAGCTAAGTTTCGTGGAAATTACTCAGATACCTGTATTAACTATGCTCTTTTTTTATTCTTAAGTATTATTTTTGATAAAAAATATGCTTATAATGTACTCACTATATAATAGGAAGCACACATGTTGTGACTTGGTTGAAACTTCCAAGCCTGATTTATTCAAAAAATATGATTCCAACTGTGTGAACTCAGGGTGGACTTCCAAAGCAAATAAAGATCCGCCCATTTAATTTGATAAAAACGGTAATGGAAACTTGTCTCCAAACCGATATGGAAAACTTAATCCAACTACAAAGTCTGAAGCATCCTTAGTTACACCAAAACCTACATAGGGTTCAACAGAAAGCCGTTTAGTTAATTGGATAGTAGTATTAAACTGAAGAGAATGTGTATCCACAGATGACCCTGGGCGTTCAATTCCATCCTCCTTCTTACGACCGGAGAAACGTCCAGACAAGGCGGTAGAAAAGCTAACACGGTCATTCATAGAATAACCTGCGCCAATTGAGTACGAAACTTGATCAGAAAGATCAATCCCCCGCTCTTCAAATGTAGAAAAATATCCAAGAGAACCAAAAAAAACGACAGGGTCAATTGTTTTAACCAGTGATAAGTTTCCTCCAACACCCCAGAAACCACTTCCTAACCCCCTATTATAATTTCCTGTAGGAGCCTGACCACTTAAGCTCAAACTAACACTTGGAATATTTCCTTTTTCAGATAAAACATTGTAGCTAAGTGTTCCACTAATATCTCCAACTCCCAATATATTTGTATGGCTTACAGGGGCTGTTTCAACAAACTCCTCCCCCCCTCCAGGCGTTGTACACTGTGACGCATCACTGCTCACCTGATCTTTTTTACACTCGGGTTTCACTACTTTATTAAAAGGTTGATTATCAGAATCTTGTTCAAAATAACCATAAGGGACGGAGAAAGTAAACTCCAAATCATCAAAAACCCCATATCGCATAGTAAGGCTGCTATTCACTGAACGAGTCGTTGATTTAGCATTTGACGAGGTCGCGGTAGTTGCAGGGGAAAACCCAAAGGTATTGACGGCAGTATCCAGTCCATAAGCCAAATTAAATTCAAGCTGAAGTTCACCAGGTTTATACAATACTTTTTTACCTCGTAAAAAAGTATCTAACCCTCTTTTAGCTTCTTTTGCTTCTTCTTCTCGATTAGCCTCTTCTTTGCCTTCAATTCGTTCATTATTTTTATTCGTTTTTACTTTAGCAGGTTTACTCTCTTCACCCTGCGATTCCTTTGCCCACATCTGTGGTTTTGGTTTTCTTTCTTTTTCATTTTCTTTTACTCTCATCTCCGCATTTAAATCTTGCTCGGGTAGCGCCAACGTCTCTAATAACGACAGCATTTGAGCTTTAAGAGCCTCAACTTCTTGTTCAAGCTTTACATAATGTTCTTTTGGAACATATTTATCCATTCCACTTTTGTCCTGAGTACCAGAAGTGTGGGGTGTAAAAACTGTGGAACGTGTCTTTATAAATTTAGTTGGGGTGACACCTTTATTCACCTTTACCACAATAACGTTATCTCCTAGCCCTGCCTTCTTTAAACGATTTAAAGCTCGGTCAAAATTTAATACGGATGAAAAAGCACCTGCATTCACTATATACCCATGATTTAACTGCTTTATTCTTGTATCAAAGCCAAGCTGGCGTAACTTTATAACAACTTTATCAGCCTCTATGCGAGTCTGATAAACGCCTAACCTTAAAGCTTGCAACTTTTGTTGTTTATTGTTTCTAATTAAATTAACAGAAAATTTTTCTGAATTTGAAGAATGGTCTACCGCGTAGGACATACCTGTTACAACCAGCATTATTGTGAGTGAAAAAATTCTTGCATAAAATATAAGTAACCTATTTGACATTTTTTTACTATTCATATTAATTCGACATTAAATAATCTACTAGAGTGAATGAGTACTGAGAAGGGTGTGAAAAACTTAAAATATTTTTATTGCTTATAAAAACTCAACATTTAACTGACAGGGTCATTAAATAATAATGATCCAAGACCAACATTCATTAAAACTATCAAACAAAATAAACCTCATTTCTAAATAAAAATTAAGGTACTTTCTATAGAGCTCTGTTAATGCCTGCAACTGCAAAATGGATTGATATTATCCTTCGGGGAATGTTTTTCAAAAAAACAACTAATAACAACCACCACTTGCTCTTAATTAAATTTTTCTATAGCATCATTTTCAGTGCCACATCAAGGGCTTTAACTTTAATTAATGGCACAATGATCTTGCCTAAGGTTTAAAAAAAGTAAGTCAAGGGCGTTGTGATCGTAACGGTCTAGATCGCACCATTAAATTTGATAAATAATTTTGAAAGCTACTAATTCCATTGCTAATTCTACGTTGATCTGGTAGAACAAAATCGTCGGGGCGTGCCAAGGCTAGTTTATAAGTTTTAATAAGCTCTTCCCCATCTCTGCCAAGAATAAATACAATGCCACTATATTCTTCTAAAAAACGGGCGCTATTAAGACGAAGGTTACCTCGTGTTGGATCTGCTAAAAATACGCGATCCCCTGCAACACCACGCAGAACGGCAAAATGATGATAGCCAAGTGGTTTGACAAAAACAATAACAGGTGTATTTAACTTTCTGAGTTGATCCAAAGTTAACCGAAAACCAGCAGCTTGGTATCCTTTTAGGTTAGCAACAGCTTTAAGGTCTAAGAGAGAAAACCCATTTTTCTTTTTTTGTGCTACTTCCTCTTTCGACAACTTTTTCATCTGAATATCAAGTAAATCGAGCAGCTCTTTTTCGGATGTATCATCACCAAAATAATTTCTCATCAGGGTTGCCATAGCTGCTGCGCCACAAGAATAATCAAGTTCCTGTTTAATAATGTGCAAGTTGCGAAGTTCCATCACAGTATGCCGCTTCACGGCCATCGTTTCATTATGTTTTGAAACATCCAAGTCAGAGTCTTTGGTTACACTCGCGCACCCAACCAAAGAGAGCAAAATAAACATGCAAAATAAAACTTGTACTATTTTTTTCATAGTCTATACTCTAAATTATAGGTTAAATAAAAATATAGAAACAGGTGGTTTATTTTTTTTAAAGTTTGAAAACTGGTATTTTATAGGACATTTGAGTAACAAAAACAGGTTTTGATAAAATATTCTAATAACCTTCGATTAAATAGAACGGAATATCAGTTCTTAGAAATTTCATTATAGGAAGTTTAGATAGTGTCAAAGAGACTAGAATTTTAGAGCAATGATAAATTGCTTTCTTCCATTCTTCACAATGGAAAGTCAAATTCAGCCCTCTTTTTGAAGGTGAAACCTTCGGTTGACGAGTAAAGTGTGGCCACTCAACTTATAAACCCGCTACTTCGAAGATTTCAGCTTACTTTCAATAAACTTTAGTAATTGGTCAAACTTCTTATTTAAAGATCTTTTTCAAGTTGCGCATGATCAAAATATCGTATGCAAGACTTATAATCTAAAAAACAAAGATTGACTAACACTTACTAAACTTAAAGACCACCAGTAACCTGCAAGAAGTTTGCACCTGTAACAGGAGCATCGTTAGCAACTGCAAAACTTGCGCCTTGTGCACCACCAATATCACCAACAAGACAAACGCCACCAGTATTTTGATTTTCAGCTGTTGAGCCTCCAGCACTTGTGCATGTTGATCCACCTTCAGTTGAAGCTAACTCAGAATCTTGAAGCGCTGCAGGAGAAACTCCTTGTAACACAGAAAGGGCTTGAAAATCAGATGCCATAGCTGTAGAAGACAATAAAGCAATAGCGAATGAAGTTCCAAGTAGTGTTAATTTTTTCATTGTGTAATCCTCTTTATAAGGTTTAAATAGAAATAAATATTGACCAAACTATAATTATAGAAATATTTAGTAAAGGTTACTTTACGGCCTAATATTCATGTTATGAAATGAGAGTTACTTCACTAACCCTCGAGATAAATCATATCATTCGTGCTCAAAGCGATGCAACAACTCATTGATTTATCAGACGTTAATTTCCAATTATGCGACGTTAGTCATAATTGTATTATTTTTTATGTGATAATACTCACAAAGGTAGTAAGTAAGATAATAATGTAGCACCTTGCATGTTACATTGGAGAGCTTTGCATAACTAACGAGCAACTCATCAGCGGTATTGTGTTTAAATATCGCGTAAAACATTTCTTTTAAGTTATTAAATATAAATTAAATTTATAGATAAAAACATCAAATCTATTTAGATTTTTCTATATGATGCTCAAGACCCCCTATCTTTCCCCGTTACTTGTATTAGATAGGACTAACAAATAGATGTTCTCGTATAACTGCTAGGAAGATATATTGACTTTGAAATTGTATTGGTAGAAGGTTTGTCAATCAGACTAATGATTCACAGAATTGAATTCATTTTTAAAAATATTTAATACTCTCTAAGCTCTAAAGTCTGCGGCAAAGTGGTTTAATTATATATTGCTGGTTTCCACTTAACTTTATTGAGCATGGCACGACAAGCTTTCAATAATAAGATTTCAATTTTTCAGTCATCGATAGCAAGTTACATAACGGTTTCTGCAACGCAATTTTTCGGCAAAAACAAACCGATAGAAATCCGTTAACCGTGTGAAGTATACATAACCTTCTATCTTCCATACTCTATTTTGCAACCATTGCTGTTGTTAAAAATAACAGAAACTTAGCATGACAGATGGATTATTAATTAAGCATTATCTAAAGATTAATTGGAGTGCTTGCTTAGCAGGCTCCAAAGGAGCTTGAGGATCCAAAGGTAAAGTTACTATTTGATAATCAAATCGATGCCCGTCTACCCCTCCAAGACGAACCCCGTCAACTGTTTGGAAAGGAAGAATTGCCTTTGCGACTATAAGATTAAAAGTATCACCACTTTGAGGTACAAATCCATTAGTCAACGTAATCGCAATAATCCCATCCAATGTTGCATTTCCAGCAATATTAAGCACATCAAATTGGCCATCAGTTAATCCACTAATATCAAATAATAAAGCACCTGAACTGAATTGTAGAAGAGCATCTCCAAAGGCCAGCTTATCTCCTTGAAGGTCAATGTTTCCAAGATTTGCGAATATTGTATTTATCTGTACTGGACCACCGCGGCGGCGATCATCGCTTAAGTCGACCACAACATCACCATGATTTACAAATAACCCTTTTGTTGTTGGCACAGTAGGATCGGCGCCAATATTCCTTCCTGCCCCTACGATAAATGAAGCTTCTCCTCTAATATTAAAAATAGCTCCCAATGCATTTTCAAACCGAGTCAAGGTGCTATGCAAACGAATGCCTCCTGAAGTCCAGTTTGCTACCCTTGCATTAATGACTCTTCTATTCCCCACAATTTGAATAAAATTACCATTAATATCGAGCCCACCTAATGCAACCAATTGTGCTTGGGATTGTGAATCGGGACGAGAGCTTTGTATTATCCCCCCAGACAATGTTGTTTGGCCTGTAACATCAATATTTCCAACGCCGTCTAAATAACCACCTGTTTGCACTAATGTCTCTGTCAAACTAGTATCTGCTGAGCTAAAAAAAACAGCATTTCCAGAAATTACGGTATTTTTAACATTATACGCCCCACCAATAGTGGTTCTACCTCCACTATCTTTATGACTAAACTCAACATCTGTCCCTATAACGCTTGAGTTAGGAAGCAGTGTATGAGTTCCTCCACTAAAGTTTAATAAGCCATCATTAACTACTTCAAATGATCCAGCACTTGTTCCTCCTCCACCAAGACGAGAAATTCCTTGCTTTACCAGCAAAGCGCCATCGTTATTGAACTGAACGTTATCAAATTGTACATTTTTAGAAGAGTTATTGAGATTTATTAAAATTTTCCCTCCCTCGGCATTAAAAAATTGAGAATTACTACTACCCGACATTCTCAATCCACCCTTCGTCACATTAAATACCCCTCCTGATTCATTAACTAACGAAGAAGCACCGAATAACGTTATGGATCCATCAGTCCAATTAGCTTTCTTTCTATTTATCAATGCTTGTTCATCCTTCATTACTTTGCGTCCACGGTTTAATTCTAACCCACCTTCAGCATCAACTATTCCTCCTTCCGATATGTTCCCTTGAGTCCAGTTGAAGACCCCTTTTACTCTTAAATTATTAGTACCACAAAGAGAGCCTCCTTTAAACTCAAAAGAATTGATGCAAAAATCTTTATCTAATTCAGCCCCTTGAATACCTGCTCTAAATATGACATCATCGGGACACTTTGGAATCCCTCCACCACAATTCTTCCAATTTAAAGCATCTGTCCATTTGCCTTTTTTAAATAATGGTCCTTTCCAAATACATTGGTTTCCTGCCGAGTACGCATCAGAGACTGATAACCCAAAAGCAATCGAAAAAAATAATAGCTTTGTATATCGATTTTTCACATCCCACCTGTTTTTCTGGAACAAGTTATCAGATACAACTTCCTTGCAATGTAACATATTAATAATCATATATTTACCTCGTAATATTGTAAAAAAAATGCGTATTTTTTACTGTTTAGGATTTACGCATTGATGAAAGTAAAACTCTAACTCATAAGAAATTCTTTTTCTGTACTGTAGTTCTACGAAGCGCCTTGATGGTCGACTAGAAAAAATTTGAAGGTACTGTTAGAATTCTAAATGAGCATAAATAACATACTCCATTGTCAAGATGCTTACAAGATATTGTAATTAAATGTTTTTTATTATGTGATTATACTATTCTAAGCAGTGTAAAAATTGACACATATCAATATTCAGTCTTATCCAATATAAAATGAGTCTGAAAACCACTTCTTATTTCACCTATAAAATGAGTTTGCCCTAGAGAAGACTACTCATTGCTTTCTAACTTTATTTCATGTACTTTAAGAAAACACATAAAATTTTTGTTGAATCAATTTGTTAACTCATCAACGCTATAATTTTAAAACAAGCCTCTGTAGTTGATTAAAAATTTTTGTCTGAATACTGAATTTGATATGAGGAATGACTTTCCTGTGCAATATTACTTTACTTAAACGAGATACATCGTAACCAGCACCTTGAATGACATAGGGTAAAAGTTAAAACTCACTCTTTCTCGTGTGCAAAAACTCTAGGAGAAACACAATGAAAAAAAAGGCGTTATTACACTATAACGTGTTGTCTTTGACTCTGTTTTCCACTATGACTATGGCCGCTGAAGTTCATTCCAACACCAATCCTCATAGCGCCGCCCCCTTTATTGATGCACACTTAGCCTCTACAGAAGAAAGTGTGGAATGTATGGCTGTCGACGATTCAAAAGAAAACACCTGGAATATTGGTGAATTTTGCTTTACTTCAAACATTCACCTCCCTAAAACAAATTTTTCTAGACCTGTTACACCAACAAGATCAGCTAAATTTAAGGTATTACTAAATCCAATTAACAGAACATCAGGTGCAGAATGTATTTCAAGTAGAAACACTTCTGCAAAAAATGAAAAAACGGGCGGATTTTGCTTGGCTTCGGATATTAATACCTCACTATCTGGTATTGCAAATTTTTCTGTTGCCAATGAGTTACCCGTAACAGGTATGCAATTCATGCAAGTTGTTTTTAAAGATGGTAGTACACTTGACAGCAAGGTTCAAATTGGAGCCGAATGTTCATCAGCGGGTGGGTCAACATCAACCCCAGAGAGTACAGATAGTTTCTGTATGGCTTCAGATCTTAGTAGATCGACAACAGCCTTCGCAAATTTTGCTGTTGCCAACGGTATACCTGTCGTAGGACTACAGTTCCTACAAGTCATGTTTGAGGAAGGCGAAACAAGTAACACCCCAGGTACAAGAACTCAATGCGGATCGATGGGTGGTTCTACTGCAGAGACAGGGAATACAGGAGGGTTTTGTTTGGCTTCAAACCTTAGCACATCAACAGCTGGCTTTACTAGTTTTTCAATGGCTCATGACATACCTGTATCTGATTTACAGTTCTTGCAAGTTACATTTGAAGATGTAAGATCGTATGATGCTCACCTTTCTTCCTCGGATCAAGGTACTCAAGTTGGAGCGGAATGTATTTCAGTTGATGGTTCGTCTGCATCAATTGGGAACCCAAAAGCATTTTGCCTAGCTTCTGATCTCATCGAATCAGTCATTAACTCTGCAGATATTGCCATTACCAATGATTTACCCGTCTCTGGCATGCAATATTTACAAATAAAATTTGCTGATGGAGATTCTATTAATCATTTATCCTTTCCTTCTATTGATGCAAAATGTATATCAGGTGATGGTTCAAACGCAACTGCCAGTAATCCAACAGGATTTTGTCTAGTTTCAGATTTAATAAACTCAACAACAGAATCAGCTAATATTTCCATTGCAAATGATTTACCCATTACTGCTTTGGAGTTTTTACAAGTCCCCTCTAAAAATACACCTCCTTTTGTTGGCACTAATAATTCTCAAGGCGCTAAGATGCCAGAAGGTATGTTTATTTCTGGTTTTAAGAAATTCCCTTTTAACGCTATACCGGGCAAGCTATCCAATCTCAAACTTTCGTCTCAACGTAGAAAAAACCAAACACCCTTTTTTCATCTTTCTAATAAAACGAAAGGAATTGAAATAAACTCAATACCTTACTGGCAAACTTATCCTCACCTAGGGCTCTCGCTTGGGCGTTAACCGACTAAGAGTCTATGAATAGGACATTTAGTACCTCATAGTTTTAAAGCTAGCCGAATGATGCAAGTCTCACGATAATTCTTTATTTTAGATACATCAAATACCACCTGTAAAACAGGTGGTATTTAGTATGCAATTAATAAAAAATGGGAATTGTCATCATGTCAGAACAAATATAAATCATCCAAACAAGATACTTGTAGGTAGTTCAAAGAATTATCTATTATAGAGCCTCTGATTAAATCGATTAGAATTTAGCGCAGAAAAAACAGTCGTTTTTTTTCACTAAGTGAGACGTAATAATCATTCTATTGCACCGATCTTCGTG
>JAGLDH010000137.1 GCA_023145835.1 Methylococcales bacterium | reverse complement strand
ATCGGCAGTTTTAGCAAGCTAAAAACAATGGGACTTAATCAGAGATTCCTTATACTATCCACTGCTGCTTCATATCATTTAAACGAGTAATACTCTGCTCGATTTTATCAATCCAAATTGACTCTTCTCCCGTTTTAAATGTTCCCAGAACAACACGCATTTCATCACTCATAGCGCTAAATCTTTGAGTGTTAACCGATAGAGTCTCAAGTACTTGCTCAGCAAGCGCTTCAAATTTCAATTTTTGAGAGGCATCACCTGCACTGGAATCAATTTGATTAATAACATCAGAAATTCCTGATATTTTCTGGGCAACAGAGTCATTCATTTCTGTCATATCCTTCACCATATTTTCAATAGCTGATTTAGAACTCATAGCATCCTTCATATCTTTTGATGCCATACGCTCAATCATGGTTTGTGCTAAAACTATATTTTCTTTTGATGAACTCACAACATTTCTAATTTCATCACTAAATTTATCAGAATTTTTAGATAGATTACGAACCTCATCAGCAACGACAGCAAAACCTCTACCAGCCTCACCAGCTCTAGCTGCTTCAATAGCCGCATTTAATGCGACTAAATTGGTTTGATCTGCAATTCCTTGTACATCAGTTAATAATTTTTCAATATGAGACATATACTCATCTACATTATTAATAATTACAACCATCTCATTGCTTTGCTGACTGACCTGATCAACTTGGTCTATAAAAAAATTAATAACATCATTAACTTCCTGCGTAAACTTAGAAAAACTCAATTTATCATTATTTTCTACTGAGTTATTTAAACTACTCATTAGTGAATGGACTACGGCCGACTGACCTGATGACAAACGATGTAAGTGTTGATAATCTCCAGTAATAGTTTCTGCAGCATCAACAACTATTTTTTTTAATTGGATTAATTCTGTATTAAATGATTGTACTTCTTGTTCTATGCAAGAATCTACAGTAGAAGTATACCTATCAATTGTTTTATTTAACTTTTCATCATTTTTACGTTTAGATAAAACCAAAGTACCCTCTAACGCCTCATGTAAAAGATAAAATTTAAACAACCATATTACAGAAGTTAAAGGTAAAGCGATCCAATAAAGAATTTTTATTGAAAAGAAAAGTGGCAACATCATAAAGACCACTAATAAAAAAAGTGTAACCCATATTTTTTTAAAAAAAACCATTTTTATAATCCTTATGATTATTAAAAATTGTGTAAAGTATTAATCACTATTGTTAAGGAACCTCTGATCAAGTCCAATTATTTTTAGTTTGCTAAAAATGCCGATATTTTCCACGAAGATCAATACAATAGAGTGACTATTACGTCTCAGTTCGTGAAAAATAGCGACCGTTTTTTCTGCGCTAATTTCTAATCAACTTGATCAGAGGCTCCTTAAGGACACATCTATTAATTCACACTACTTATTAACTAAAGCAAGTATCTGCCCAGCTATTTCATCCAAAGGAACTACATAGTCAGCTGCACCTATTTTAAATGCTTCTCCTGGCATGCCCCACACAACACTACTTGCTTCATCTTGAACAACATTTACAGAGCCATTCATTTTCATCTCTTTCATAGCCACTGCACCATCAGCTCCCATACCTGTTAACATCACCCCTATTGCATTAGTTCCGACATTTTGAGCAAACGATCGGAACATGACTTCCACAGAAGGCCTATGTCGATTAACAGGTAACTCTTCATTTAACTGACAGAGATATCGAGCTCCATTTCTTACCACTAACAAATGTTGATTTCCTGGAGCAATATAAATGTAACCCGGTAAAATTTGTTGGCCATCCTGGGCAATACAGACTGTCATTTCGGTTACCTCATCAACGTGTTTAGCAAATGAATCACTAAATGCTGCCGGCAAATGTTGAGTAACAACAATAGCTGGGGTATTTCCTGGGAGATCCTTTACAACGTCTTTAAGTGCTTCTGTTCCTCCAGTTGAAGAACCTAAAGCAATAATTTTGTTAGTCGTTTTAAAATGTTTTGTTGCTGGACTTACTTGAATTACTTTATCGACAGAATGTATGGCTGATGTAGAAGATGACACTCTTTTAGTAGATTGTAATGGCCTTACTTTTGCTCTAGCTGCCATTCTGACTTTAGCAATAATATCTTCGGCATATTCATTCAGTGAATTAGAAACATCAACCTTAGGTTTCGCTACAAAATCAACGGCTCCTAACTCTAATGCATCTAATGTAACGGCAGCACCTTTTTCAGTTAATGTCGAAATCATCACCACAGGCATAGGCCTTAAACGCATTAGGTTTCGTAAAAAAGTAAGGCCATCCATTCTTGGCATTTCAACATCCAAAGTCAGTACATCAGGATTTAATTTTTTAATCTTATCTCTTGCTATGATTGGGTCAGCGGCTGACCCCACCACTTCAATATCCCATGCTGAATCAAAAATTTTAGTCAGCATTTGTCTAATTAAAGCAGAATCATCAATAATCAATAATCTTATTTTTGACATATTTATCCCTAAAACAATTCAATATCACTCACAACAGGTTCATCTTTAATGGTTGTACGATATTCTTTTTCACGTAAAACTACCTTTTCGTTATGCAAATCTTTAATTTTTTTCATTTTGACTTTTCCTGTCTTGGGAAAATAAATGATTTTTCTTGGGTAAATATCTCCTAAATTGTGAGAGACAAGCTTTAAAGCTTCTGTATCAATGTACTCCATTGCAAAATCAATATTATTTTTACCAACATCACCTAAGGTTGGAAGAATCTTGCCACCACCAAATAATTTAACTTCTAGGTTTTTACGTTTCCCACCATTGGCTAAAATTGCATTAATCAAATGTTCCATCGCATAATTTCCATACCGTGTTGCGTTACCTACAACATGCTCTTCTCCAACATTCAATTTTTGTTTATTTGTTTCTGGAAGCATGAAATGATTCATTCCTCCTATCCCTGCTTTCTTATCTCTAATACAGGCAGAAATACAAGATCCTAAAACAGTAGTAATCATTTCATCCTTGATAGTCACATAATATTCACCAGGAAGTATCCTGGCAGATACAATATTATTTCCCGCATCCCAATGCCTTTTTATACTTTCAAAGCCTGGAAGTGAGGGCTGCTCAATTAATTTTAGTGTACTCATTTATTTTTTTTATAAATAGTATTACCAATTAAATCTAAATTTACATCAATATTATTTAATGATTCTGAATGCCCTATAAACAAATGAGACCCTATCGTCAATATATTTTCATATCGTTGAGTTAAGCGTTCCTTAGTTTTCCTATCAAAATAAATCAGCACATTTCTACAAAAAATAAAATCAAAATAATTTTTAATTGGCCACTCAGTCATTAAGTTTAATTGTTTAAACTTAATGAGCTGTTGACATTCATTTTTTATTTTAACTTTTCCCGCATTTCTGTTACTGCCTTTTTTAAACCATCGTTTTAAAGTGGCCTTTGACAATCCTTCTACTCTATCGCTGGTATAAACTCCATTAGCCGCAGTTTGTAAAACATTGGTATCCAAGTCTGTTGCTAGTATTTTAATTTCCCATTGACTCGGCACATTTTCTAATAAGGTCATTGCTATTGAGTACGGTTCTTCACCTGTAGAACAACCTGCTGACCAACACCTTATGGACTTTGTCGTGTGATTCTTTTTTAATAGCTCAGGAATAATAGTATTTTTAAGATAATCAAAATGATGTTGTTCCCTATAAAAAGACGTTAGGTTTGTGGTGACAGCATTAATGAATTCTGTAAATTCTGTATCATGATTGTTTTTTAATAAATCACAATAATCTTTAAAATTTATCAATCCATGCATTCTTACTCTTTTTGATAACCTGGAATAAAACATATCAAACTTATCATCAGGTACCAAAATACCAGAATGATCATTCGATATTTTTCTTAAAAAATCAAAATCATCTCGAGTATAGCCAAATTCACGTTGATTATTTGCCATTATTTTTTATTGAAAAATCTATAAGTAAACATTACTTAGAGCTTTTACCTATTAAGCTCTTTACTATTCATACCTGTGTTTATTTTAGCTAATGAAGGAAGGTTTCCTCTAAAAAAGGCCCGACGCTGCATTATTGACTTCTAATAATTCTGACACCCCTAATAACTCAGCCGATTTAATAAACGCATCCGAAGGAAAATCAATAACAACTTCCTTTTGTAAATGAATACCCGTTTGCTTTAAAATTGAGAGTAATTGAAGTGTTGAAGTATCAATAGAAATAACAGATGACGCATCAATTTCAATTATATTTTGAGTATTTAATCGCTTTAATAGTGACTCATATAAAGCACTTACATTTTGAATAGTGAGCGTGGCATCCAATATAATCATCGAATCTTCAGTCGGCTTATCATCCTGTTTTACCAATTCATTGGAATCATCAGTTATTAATTCAGATTCAATATCATCCCCACCTTTTTCACTTTTAACCTTAACAATAGCTTCAAGTTTTTTTTCAGGTTCTTCTACGATTACATCATCATTCATCCATGCCAAAGGATCAAAACGATCATTTTCTTTTGTCGTCATTACATTACCCTCCCTTCTAAAAAGTCTACTGATAAACTTCTAAAATCTCTTGCCGGTCTGCTTCCCGGACGATAATCTAAAATTGTTTGTCCATAACTTGGACATTCTGCCAATAAAGCAGATTCCCTTATTGCTGTTGATAAAACTTGATTTGGAAAATATTGAAGTACTTTATTCAATACATTTTTTGACATCTTTCTCGTTGAAGCATATCTAGACATAACGATAAATAGCTTGTATTTTTTTTTTAATACATTCTCAAATCGTTTAATTGTTCCCATCATATGAGACAAACCTTGTAATGCCAAAAAATCACCTGCCATAGGAATCAACACCTCATCAGCTGCAAACAAAGCATTTGCCACTAACAAACCAGATGAGGGAGGACAATCAATAAAAATTAAATCTTGGCCCTTAAGATTTTCATGTAATGCTTTTCTCAATAACCTTCCTCTATCAGCGCCACCTTCCGAGAGCTGCTCAATTTCCTTCAATCGAGTCCCTGCAACAATTAACTGAAGGTTTTTTCTAACTTGAACAAGGTTTTTAGCAATGTCTTTTTTATCCAGCATCACATCATCAATACCCGGTATATTTGGGTTAACTGTCCCAAAAGATACAGCCAAGTGCCCTTGTGGATCTAGATCTATCACAGTCACTTTTTTATGAGAATTAGCTAACGCATGAGCTAAATTAGTTGATGTCGTGGTTTTACCTACCCCGCCTTTTTGATTAATAATGGCGACTACCCTTGCTGCCATTACGAGTTACTTATCCCTTCAAACTCTTCTGAGTCTAATAATTTATCTGTATCTAACAACATCACCATTTTTTTTTCTCCTACATACATTCCTCGTATATAACGTATATCAATTTTTGAGCCTAATTTTGGACTCTCCTTAATATCTGCAATCTTAATGTCTAAAACGTCGGATACCGCATCTGCAACAATTCCCATCACATTTTCACCATGCAGATTATTAACACAAAGTACAATGACAATTGTGACAGGTGAATAATCAGTTTTTTCCATACCAAATCGTTCACGTAAATCAACAATAGGAACAATTGAGCCACGTAAATTTAACGCTCCTTTTATATAGTCTGGCGTGTTTGGAATTTTTCTCACTGACTCCCATCCTCTAATCTCTTGAACCTTAAGAATATCCACTCCATAAGCTTCATCGGCAAGTTCAAAGGTTAAAAATTGTTCGACCTTGGTACCGATATCGCCAACCATTTGGTTATTTTCAGTTGTCATGATTTACATTACTAATTTAAGTGATTCTGCTGGATTATCGGTAGATCAGTTAATCCAAACTACAAAACATTTTTTTATCGCTTAGTTCTATTTCATCTTATAGATGACGCTTCTAGCTTTATAGCGGTTTTATACACATCTAAAAGTCTTCCCACTCATCGTCAAATGATGAAGCGTTAGAATCTTTAGTCGGTACGGGTGTTACTTGAGTTGCTACATGTTTAGTTTGAGGTACAGGCTTTATTATTGGTTGGGGGGGGACTGAATCAATAGGTTTTTCAGCTATTTTAACTGTTGAATCTACTTTAAAAAATGATAGTATCTGACTCATACTGGTGGACTGATCACTCATTGCAACACTTGATGCAGACGCTTCTTCTGCCAGAGCTGCATTCTGTTGTGTAATCTCATCCATTTGTGAAACAGCCTGATTTACTTGCTCAATACCTTGCGACTGTTCTGCACTTGCGGCAGCAATCTCGGCAACAATATCACCTACTTTTTTAACGCCCGTCACTATCTCATTCAATGCTTTACCTGTTTCATTAACAAACTCTGTCCCTGATTTAACTTTTTGTACACTGGTTTGAATTAACTCTTTACTTTCTTTAGCCGCTGTTGCGCTTCGTTGTGCCAAGTTTCTTACTTCTGTTGCAACCACTGAGAATCCTCTACCTTGTTCTCCCGCTCTAGCAGCTTCTACCGAGGCATTGAGTGCAAGCAAGTTCGTCTGGAAAGCAATCTCATCTATCACACCAATAATTTCAGCAATTTTGTTACTACTGACATTAATTTCTTGCATTGCAGAAACGGCTGAAGTAACAATTTCTCCACCTTTTTCTGCCAATTGTCTTGCAGATGTAGCAACTTGATTTGCTTGTTGTGCATTATCAGCATTATTTTTAACCGTACTGGTTAGCTCTTCCATGCTAGAAGCAGTTTCTTGTAAATTGGCAGCCTGCTGTTCTACTCGACTGGATAAATTATTATTGCCACTGGCTATTTCTTGTGAAGAGTTATTAATAAATTCAGCTGAGTCATTAATTTGCCCAACAATTTCTGATATTTTATCCATTGAGGCATTAATATTATTTTTACACTCGAGATAAGTCCCTTTATATTCACTCGTAATTCGGCTGTTCAAATCACCTGTTGCCATATTTTGCATAGTACTGGACACATCGAAAAACACATTATCAATCACTTCTGTTAATTCATTAATACCAGTACTTAGCACTTCAAAAAAACCATCTTTATCTGATGTTTCAATTCGCGAACTCAAGTTCCCCGATTTTACATCTTCAACAATCGCTTCTATTTCTTTTTCAATTTTAATTTCTTGAGTTCTGTCTAACCACTCAACGACGATACCAATCTGCTGACCATTTTCATTATTGACAGGGTTAGCCACAAAATCCATATGCCTTCCACCAATAACTAAACTTGCTTTTACAGTACTATTCAACCCAGCTAACATTTTCCGTTGATGCTCAGGGTTTTTATGGAATTGATCTATATTGGCACCTAATAGCTGGTTTGCATTAAACTCAGGTAAATCTTTTTGAATATCAACTTCTGCATTATTGAATAATTCCTGAACAGTGTGATTCATATAAATAATATCTAAATTGTTATCAGCTACCATCACGCTAGAATTAACATTATCCAATGCTTGTTTAACACGCATAGATTCAGCAGCACTCTCTCTTTCCACTGCAAGATCAGAATTAAGCTTAACTTGCATACCAAAAAAAGCTTTATACATATCACCAATTTGATCATTTCTATCCAGATCAATCTTATTACGATATTGCCCCTCTGCTAATTGATAGGCCGTTCGAATTACTTTTTCTAATGCAGATCTAAAATCCTTTACCATTCGATAACCCAGTAGAACAGCTAACCCTGTCAGTACAACAACACCAAATAACATAGATATATTATCTTGTTGATATAAAAGGGTCATAAAGTACAAAATAGGTATTAATAGACCCACTAATACAACACTTGCCTTTAGGCCTAAGCTCATTTCTTTTATATTTTTTAACCCTAAAGCAATGCCTTTAGGGCGCATTTCTGTCTTATTAGCATTAAGATCTCGGTACAAATCTTCTGCTGCTTGTATTTGTTGACGGCTAGGTGTATACCTTACTGACAGATACTCATCTATTCGACCATTTTTATAAACTGGCGTTACATTAGCTTCTACCCAATAATAATCACCTTTTTTAGTTCTATTTTTTACGGGAGCCGTCCATGGTTTTCCTGCTTTACAACAGATCCATAAATCTTCAAAAGCAGCTGATGGCATATCAGGGTGACGAACCACATTATGATTTTTACCAACTAGCTCATCTTTGCTAAAACCACTTATATCTATAAATGACTGATTAGCATAAGTAATAATACCTTTCATATTCGTTCGGGTAACCAGAATATCTCCTTTTTCCATGACCACTTCATGTTCGGTCACCGGCATATTATTTTTCATTTCTTTCTCCTTTCCCCGTCAAGGCAATTAATATGTTGTTATCTTTTATCTTCATCGTTCAAATCATCTAGTTTCAATAATTTTTCAACATCAAGTAACATCACCATCCTTTCATTAACTGATGCTAAACCATTGATGAACTCCGTACTTACTTTGGCACCAAAATTAGGTGCGCTTTGTATCGTTTTTTTATCAACATCAATAACATCTGATACAGAATCAACGACAACACCCATTACACGTGATTGCTCACTTTCTGTCCTAATTTGTAGTACCACGACTACCGTTAATGTTGTGTATTCTAAATGGCCTATGCCAAATCTTTCTCGTAAATCAATGATAGGAACAATCGCTCCTCTCAGGTTGACCACCCCTTTTTCATAAGATGGGACATTGGGTATTCTTGAAACAGGTTCCCAACTACGAATTTCTTGAACACAAAGAATATCCACACCATATTCTTCATCACCTAAAGTAAAACTTAAAAACTGGACAAGATTTTCTATCTTTTTATCTTCTGCCTCATCAATATCAATTTGTTTAGCTTCTTCTGCCATAATGTATTTTATTGGTTTGATAAACGTACTAAACCGGGAATATCTAAAATTAATGCAACAGAACCATCCCCTAAAATGGTTGCACCTGATACACCATCAACTTTTCTATAATTAGCTTCTAAGGATTTAATAACAACTTGTTGTTGACCTAATAAATCATCGATAAATAATCCACAACGCATACCATGTCCATCAACAACAACAACCAATCCCTCTGTTAATTTGGTTGCCTTAACTGTTTTCACATCAAAAATATCATGCATTCTAACGACAGGAAGGTATTCATCTCTCAATCGAAAAGTTTCTCCTTTACCCACGACCCGATTAATCATTTCTTCTGAAATGTTAATTGATTCCACAATCGCACCTAGTGGAATAATAAAACGTTCATCACCAACTGCGATTGACTGACCATCCAATATAGCTAAGGTTAAAGGCAAATGAATTGCAATAGTAGAACCTTGACCTAACTCTGAAGTAATTTCAATATTGCCACCTAAGGACTGAATGTTTCTTCTAACAACATCCATTCCTACCCCTCGTCCAGAAACATCAGTTACTTTTTCAGCCGTTGAAAAACCAGCCATAAAAATAAGTTCGTAAATTTGTTTGTCTGTTAATACAGCATCTTCATCAATCAAGCCTTTTTCTACCGCTTTAGCTTTTAATATATCCTTATTTAAACCTTTTCCATCATCTCTTACTTCAATAACAATGTTACCGCCCCGGTGGTAGGCTTCTAATGTTATAGTGCCTGTTTCTGGCTTCCCTGCAGCACTTCGATCTGCTGGCATTTCAATACCATGATCTAAACTATTCCTAACTAAATGAACCAGTGGATCACTTAATAGCTCTACCACTGTTTTATCAACCTCTGTGTTTTCACCGACTAATACCAACTCTATTTTCTTTTCCAGCTTAGTACTTAGATCATGAACCAATCGTGGAAAACGACTAAAAACAAAACTAATCGGTAACATTCTGATATTCATTACACTTTCTTGTAACTCACGAGTATGGCGCTCCAGTTGTGACAATCCATTTTTAAGCTGATCTAACTTACTCAACTCAAAAGACTCACCGACTAAACTTAGCATTGATTGAGTAATAACAAGTTCACCCACCATATTAATTAGGGTATCAATCTTGCCTGTATCAACTCTAATAGAACTCGATGTATTAGCCGTTTCCTTAGCCCTTTTCTTTGACTTTTTCTTAGTATCAGATTTTATTTCTGTTTCTGCTTTAAACGAATTTTCTTCTTCCGGTTTATTATTCGTTTCAGTTTGTTGGGGAGTAATTGTTTTTTGAACTTGAGGGGAGGTCTTTATGGGTGTTTCTATGTTTTTTTCTATCAAGGGTAAAATAGCTAAGTCACTATCACCTTCTACCCAGTCAAAAATTTCATTTATTTCTATTTCAGGAATATCTCCTACAACCTTTAACTTCCAAGATAAGTGACTTTCTTCTGGATCCAAATCAAAAAAATCAGGGACATCTTTAAAATCAACTGTTGATTTTAATACTCCAAGCTCTGCAAGTTCACGAAACATTCTAACTGGATCATTACCTGTTTTAAGTAAATGGTTATGTGGACGAAATGTGATATTCCACCCTTGCTCATTTTCATTTTTAACAGAAGTTTGTTCTACATATTCTTCAGCTGATTTATTGTTTACTGATTCTGCCCCAGCGTCTTCTTTATTTCCATTAAGCTCTATTTCAAGTGCCTTTTGATATTCTGTTACACTGGAGTTATCAATATCATTTCCATCTTGAATTGCAATAAGCATTTCTTTCAAGCAATCAACAGATCCTAAGAGTACATCAACTACTTGCTGAGCAACCAGTCTACGACCATCTCGCATCTCATCAAGTAATGTCTCCATAACATGGGTAAAGTCTGAAACAGCAGTAAAACCAAATGTCCCACTTCCACCTTTAATTGAATGCGCAGCTCTGAAAATAGTATTAATATCTTCATCATCAACATCCCCTAAATCGAGATTTAGTAATCCTGATTCCATTATGTCTAGGCCTTCAAAACTTTCTTCAAAAAAGACCTGATGGAACTGTTCCATATCAATAGACATTGACCTTCCTGCTCATCAAATATTACATTTAAATATGTTATAAAACTTTCTTCATTGTTTTTAGCAATTGATCAGGGTTAAAGGGTTTAACTATCCAGCCAGTTGCACCTGCGGCTTTACCAGCTTGTTTTTTATCCATTCCTGATTCTGTTGTTAACATCAACATAGGAATAAATTTGAAATCTGGTAAAGCACGTAATTCTTTAATTAATGTAATCCCATCCTTATTTGGCATATTTACGTCTGTCACAACACAATCAAATTTTTGTGTTTTAGCTTTATTTAAAGCGTCAACACCATCTACTGCTTCAACAACTGTATATCCAGCACCTTTTAAAGTGAACGAAACCATTTGTCTCATTGATGCAGAATCATCAACTGCAAGTATATTTGCCACTGTTTTCTCCCAAATACTAATTAAATCAATAGGTCTACATTTAAAAATGTTTCACTTACCAATAAGTGTAGTAGATAAAGTTATTTTTTTGGATGTCTGTATTAAATAAATGAAGAGGAAATCTGTGATTTACAAGACACGAAGACTGGAAAATAAAGACATACAGCGTTAACAAATAGAATTGAGAAAACTGTCTATAATGAGAGATAAGAAATACGTGAATAGAAATTCACAGGTCGAGTTGTTGTTCTATAAGTACCCAAGTAAAATTAATTTGACAATTTTACGCAGGATTTTTTTCATTTTAGACACCGAATAAATAGGCGCATAGCAAGCTACGTAACTATTTATTCGGTGTCTAAAATGGTAAAAAAGACAAGTAAAAAGCATGAGTGTTCCCTTTAAAACATA
>JAGLDH010000136.1 GCA_023145835.1 Methylococcales bacterium | reverse complement strand
GGCGTTGCAAAATATTTAGAATTATCAAAGATGTTTATCGCGGAAAACATAAAAACTATTCTTTAACTTGGCATTTGGTTTCTGCTCTTGTTAACCTTAGGTATTCACCTATTTAGGAAAGATGTCTAATTAGTATTAGGGGTGGATATGGCAAAAGACAAGATTTGCCCCCTTTGTTTCTGCTTAACTATCAAATACCAAAACAAGGACCACGTATACAAAAAAAAGAGACGCTAGATTCGTTACCATTAGCATCAAATTTTTTCAAAAGATGAGTTAAACCTGTTTTTAAAAATAAGATAATAGCCTTATTGGCAGTTTCTATGTTTATTTCCTTAGGAATTGGACTATGGAAGTAGTTATTTGTACCAAAAAGAGGGTAGTAAGCTGTGTTCCAAGTTACAATCGCTTTACCATTTTCATTTTTAACAGATAATTTTGCAGAGTGAAATCCCACAGGAAAAGTTGGTATTTCTACATTTCCCCTGCTACTCTCAAAAATTTCTCTGACGCTCATTTCAATAGTTTTATAATTAAACGACATCTCCTTTGCATCATGATTTTTCAACTCTTGAGTTATTGTTCCTCCATCTTTTAACGTCAAAATTCTTATACTGCCTTTTTTATTCTTATCATCTATCTTTATATTGTTAATTGTTGGGTGCCATGACATATCATTATAGTTTTTAATTACATTCCATACTTTATCCGCAGTAGCATCAATTACAACAGTTGCTTTTATACGTATTCTCATTGAATCAAGCGCTTGAGTTTCAAAATAAATAATCCACAGCAGAGGAACTATCAACACAATTTTTTTCATTTAAACACCTTACTATGTTTTTAAAGATTTTTTATTGTATAAACTTAACTTGTCTATCGAATTGCAATTAGTATTTTTTCAGGCATCTCTGGTAAGCATCACTTATAAAATGATAGGGCGAGTTTTTTAAACGCCAACTTCACCGACTGCCATAAGGCGCGCGGTTTTTTCTCTTCGCAAAACCCGTGCGGAACCTCCCCCAGTTTTGCACATATTTCTTTGTTACATTCCAACATAATCTAAGCCATTTTTACTTCATATTCAACTGGCGTCATATAATCTAGCGATTCATATATTCGGTCTCTAACAGAGGTTTCTTACCTCAGGACTCCTGATGAGCTATCCGCGCGCCTTCCTACCCTATCAGCTGGACGGTTTTTTCTAAACGCTTTGACCGTTCGAATAATGAATAATTGGGGTCAGAGGAATAATTGGGGTCAGAGTAAAATAAAAATTAATCGAAACAGGTAAAACTAGAAAAAACTGTTGATAGCAGTAGTTAATTTTACTCTGACTCTAATTATTACTTTCATCTTTATCAATTTTTTCTTTCTTGATATTTTCAATTTTATTATGGTAGTTTCTTATGTTTTCTTCCGCTTCTTTATTTTCTTTTGATAACGTAAAAATCCCTTTGATCTCATTAGATTCATAGAAGCAATCCTGAATAAACTTTTGATTATATACTAGAATATCAGGGCTGTTCAATGCTAACAAAACAATTTAAGATAGAAGTTTAATTCATTGACTTAAAAGGATTTGTATTGAACCTTGTAAGTCATCTAGCAAGTATTCCAGACCATCGACGAGGCCAGGGTATGAAATATGACCTAGGCTCGATCTTATTATTTTCGATTATGGCCGTACTTTCAGGCGCAACATCCTATCAAAAAATAGAACGATACATTCATAACCATAGAAAACGTTTAAATGAATTATGCAATATAAACTGGAAACGAGCTCCCGCCCATAATTCTATTCGATATGC